>JBEBXF010000001.1:0-49545 GCA_040391725.1 Eoetvoesiella caeni
AGCGCCATGGCTTGCGCCGCGCCATGGCGGCCGGCTATGGGCTCATTGGCGCCGCCCTGCTGGCGCTGGCGGCCATCGGCCGCTATGCATCGTATCCGCTGGTCGGCGCCATCCTGGTCGTGCTGGGGGCAGGCATGGGCCTGGCCATTCCAGCCAGCGGGGCGGCCATTATGGCAACGGTTCCGAAGGAAAGATCGGGCATGGCTTCTTCCACCACCAATGCCTTACGCCAGACCGGCGTAGCCATAGGCGTCGCGCTGCTGGCCACCTTGATGACTGGTACGGCCAGCACGCGGCTGGCGCAAGGACTCCGAGAAGCAGGCGTACCCGATGCGGCCCACGCCGCCTATATGGCTTTTTCCCAAAATCAGGCATTGCATGTCGCAGGCCTGGATCCCGTGCAGACCATGGAGTTGTTCGTACAGGCCTACATGGGCGGCTTCCATGTCGTCATGGCCTGCACCGCAACCCCGGCGTTGATCGCCGCCGCACTGCTCATGCGGATCCGGCTTGCGGAAGGCTGATCCGGCGGCACGGCGAAAAAACCCGCCCGCCCTCGCCGAAACCCGTATCCTCTAGGCCTCCAACTCCACGCCCGTGATCAGCGCCCTTTTGCCCGGATCGGGATAAGGCAGGAAGGCGCCCAGCAAGGCGGCCCCGACCACCGCGATGGCCAGCGCGTACAAGGACATGGTGAAATCCGGCGTATGTCCGCGTATTACGCCGATCAGCCATGGCGCGAAGAATCCCGCCAACCCGCTGATGGCATTGATCAGCGCCATGCCTCCGGCCGCACCCGCCCCTGAGAGAAAGGTGGCGGGCAGCGTCCAGAACACGCCGAACGTGCCGATGATGCCGGCGGCCGCAACGCAGATGAAAATGAAGGACAGCAACGGCATCGAAGAAGTCAGCCCGCTTGCCGCCAGGCTTATGGCGCCTATGCCCATCGGCACAGCCAGGTGCCAACGGCGTTCGCCTGTCTGATCGGAATGCTTGCCGTTCAGAATCATGGCAATGGCCCCCAGCAGGAACGGAATGGCGCCCGTCAGGCCGATCTCGATGATGGACATGTGCGTCATTTGCTTGAGCACCTGCGGCAGCCAGGTAGACACGCCGAAAAAGCCGACGCCCATGCAGAAGTACGTAATGCCGAGCATCCACACCAGAGGAGTCAGCAGGGCCTTCTTGAAGCTGGAGGTGCCCACCTTCTCGGCGGCCTTGTGCTCGGCCGCCAGGGCCTGGACCAGCCAGTCGCGCTCCGGCCCGGAAAGCCATTTCGCCTTGGCCGGCGTGTCGACGATATAGAAGAACGCCACGACGCCGAGAACGACCGCCGGCGCGCCTTCGATAATCATCATCCAGCGCCAGCCCGAAAGGCCGGCGACCTCGTGCGAGACCGACATGATCAGCCCCGAAACCGGAAACCCGATGACCAGGGCGATGATGTTGGCGCTGAATACCTGGCCAATGGCCTTGCCCAGATACTTGGCCGGAAACCACGATGCCAGGTAATACAGCACCGAAGGGAAAAAGCCCGCCTCGACCACGCCAAGCAGAACCCGTCCCACAACCAGCTGGGTCGGTGTCCGGGCGAAGGCAATGGCTATGGCGACCAGGCCCCACGTGAACATGATGCGCGCCAGCCATTTGCGCGCGCCGAAGCGATGCATCATCAGATTGCTGGGCACCTCGAACAGGATGTACCCGAGATAGAAAATGCCCGCGGCAAAGCCGAACATTTCCGGCCCCATGCCCAGTTCCTGGTTCATCTGCAACGCCGCGAAACCGATATTCGCCCTATCCAGATAATTGACGAACCATCCCGCAAAGAGCAGCGGGACGATGCTCCATGTCATTTTTCTTATGATTTTTTTCTCATCCATTGTGTCCATACCCACCTCGTTTGATTTCAAAAACAGGCCAAGCCGATCAGCGCCCGGCGCGAACGCCCGAATGCTTTTCCGCTGCCGTCATAAAGCCATGCAGAGCCCTCCCGCCCACCGACATTCGGCAGGCATCGGCGGGCTTCAAGCGACTGACTCGTCCGCGACAAGATGCTGGGTAATATGAAACAGCCTGCCCTCGAACAAAGGCAGAATCTCCTGCATCTTGGCTTTCAGTTCCTGGCGCACAGGAAACGTAAAAGCATGGTTCATGGCCTCGACCGAGTCGTAGACCGACTCGAAGGTCATGTACAGCGGCGGGCCGCCGTCTTCGATTCCCTGCTCCCGCATTACGCGCACCGACTTCACGCCCGGGAAGCGCTTCATGATGGGCACGACCTCGGTTGCGATGAAGGTATCGAATCGCTGGGCGTCCCGCGGCAAGACCTTGCCTTCCAGATATGCGGTTCTGACTATCATGATTTCATTTCCTTTCGGACTGCGCCGCTATGCGGCCGGACCCACTTGAACCGACAAGGCGCCGATGGCTTCGATTTGCGCGTCGATGCGGTCGCCGACTTTCAGGAACGTGCGCTTTGGAAAACCCACGCCGGCGGGAGTACCGGTGAGCACCACATCGCCCGGATCGAGCGTCATGATGTTCGACAACGTGACGAGCTGCTCGCGTATGTCGAACACCATGCCGCTGGTGCGCGCGTCCTGCTTGACCTGTCCGTTCACGCTCAGCTCGAGCGCGAGATTCTGCGGGTCGGGAATAAAGGCCGCCGGGATCAAGCGCGGGCCAAGGGGGCAGCAGGTATCCAGCGCCTTGCCGGCCACCCAGTCGAGTTTGTAGAACGTGTCGGGCGCGCTGTTGAAGTCGCGGGCGCAAAGATCGATGGCCACCGTGTAGGCCGCCACCGCATCCAAGGCGTTGTCCAGCGTCAGCCGCCGGCTGCGCTTGCCGATGACGACCGCCAGCTCGATCTCCCAGTCGAACATTTCCGTGCCCAGCGGATACTCGACCGTGGATTCGTGCCCGACCACGGCATTGCGCGCAGGCTTGAAGAAGAAAAACAGCCGCTGCGCCTCCTTGCGCAGATCGGGCACGCCCATTTCGGCCAGATGGTCGTAATAGTTGGCGCCCGCGCACAGCACTTTGCCCGGATACAGCAGCGGCGCCAGCACTTTGACCTCGCCGCGCGCAAGTCCCGCCGCCGGATCGCACCGCGCGGCGGCTTTCTGCAAAACAGGAAAGTGCTTGTCCCACTCCGCAAACAGCGCCACGACGTCCCGGGGCAGGCCCGTATCGGCCGCCACGGACTCCAGAGGATGGAACCGGTCGTTGATTTCGATGCAGCCGAGCACCTTGCCGGCATGTTCTACGGTGGAAAGGGCAAAAGACATAGTGTTGCTTCCTTGGGAAATCGTCATTCGATGGTTAAATTTTATAAATTCAAATTAAATTTATAAATTATAGTTTTCCCTAAGAAATTCATTAAAATTTATATATCGATTCCCGTAGAGCTATACTTTTCCCATGAACTCCATAAGCGCCGATTCCCTCGCGAATTCCGCCGCCGCGTCGGAAAAGACGCGGGCCGAACTCGCCTACAAATTGATCAGCAAAGACTTGCTGGCGGGCCGCTTCGAGCCTTCCTCGCGCCTGCGTCTCAACGAACTGAAACTGCGCTACGACCTGGGCCTGAGCCCTTTGCGCGAGGCGCTATTGCGCTTGGCCTCCGAGGGGCTGGTGGTTGCCGAAGGCCAAAGAGGATTCGCCGTGGCGCCCGTTTCCGCCGTGGAGCTGATCGACTTGACTCGCACACGACAGCAAATCGAGGCCATCGCCCTGTCCGCCGCCATCGCCCAGGGCAACGAAGAATGGGAGGCGAATATTCTTTCGGCGTTTCACCGCCTGTCGCGCACGCCGCTGCCGGACAGCATGGACGATTTCGACGCCGTCATGAACTGGGAATCGCGGCACCGCGCTTTCCACGACGCGCTGGTGGCCGCGTGCGATTCGCCATGGCTGCTGCGATTCCATTCGCAACTATTGGATCATTCCGAACGCTATCGCCGGCTGCGCATGATCAGCCCGCCCCCGGCCGCGGCAAATCCTTCGCGCGACCGCGACACCGAGCATCGCGAAATCATGGAGGCGGTGTTGGAGCGCAATGCGCCCAAAGCCTGTGAGCTTATGAACAGGCATCTGCAGCGCACGGCGGACGCTGCATTTCCCAAGGCCGCAACGAAAGCCGCCTGATCGGCCAGGCATGACCGATCAGGCGGCTTATTCCACGCAACCTCACCAAACAGGGTAGAGAAAACGTGTCTTTGCAGCGCTGCCGGCATCGGCCCGCCCGGTTTCGAGCGTAATACGGATGTCGGCCGGTAAGGCGCTACAGCTTATTTGACCTCTTCGATGCTCTTGACGTTGTTCGAGTTCACCTTGACTTCCTTGCCGTCCTTCTCGTAGGTGATGAAGCCGTCCTTGCTATCGATCTTGGGCTTATCCGCCGTCGTGGTCTTCTGACCGTCCTGGGTGGTTACCTCGGTTGGCGTGGAGCACGCCGCAATCCCCCCGCAACCCACAACCATCAACGCGAACAGGAATTTCTTCAAGGTCATAATGAGGCTCCTTATTTGACTGGTAGCTGGAACTTTCAGGGTAACAAGGGCGTTGCGGCGGTATTGTGAAGTTTTGTCAGACCAAGCCACAAAACCCTACCCTGGAATCACGAGCCAGTCGGGCACCTGAACCCTCCTCGATTCTTTATAATGTTTCAAAATATTATGGGGTGGGGATTCACAGTGAACGGTAAACATAAACAACAACTCTTTACCTTGATGCGCGTGGCGGCGGTCTGCAGCCTGGCCAGCCTGTTCGCGGGATGCGCCAGCATGTCGGCCGAGGAATGCCGTACCGCCAATTGGCGCGAGCAAGGCATGCGGGACGGGCAGAACGGCCAGCCGCGCTCTTACTTGGAGGAGCATCGCGAAGCCTGCGGAAAAGTGGGCGTCGTTCCCAATGCCGGCCAATATGAAGCGGGCCGCGCCGTTGGCATCAAGTACTACTGCACGCCCGCCAACGGCCTGAACGAGGGGCGCCAGGGGCACAGCTACCGCAATGCCTGCCCGCCCGAACTGGAGCCCGCCTTCCTGGATCGCTACAAAGCAGGCTATCGCGTCTACCAGGCTCAGAAGCGCATCGATTCGCTGGTATCCGAACAGCGCAACAAGCAATACCAGCTGGACAAGGCCAAGGACGACAACACTCGCGATTCGCTGCGACGCCAATTGCGGGATCTGGACTATAGCCTGCGCAGCGCGCGCGACAACCTGGCCTACGAAGAAAGCCGGCTGCGCTAGCGCCGGTAGCGCATCTACTCCCGAAACCGCACAGGCATGGACGGAAAGCGGGACTCGCCTTCCTCCGTATCCACGTAGGTCTGCAGCATGCCGTCGTCCATGAACACAGGGTGGCTCATGGCTTCGCGCATGGTCAGCACCGGCGTCACGCAGCAATCGTGCGCATCAAAAATTTCCACCCATTGCGCCAGGGTCTTGCCGCTGAATATCCGGTCGAGCTCGGCGCACACTTCCCGGGCTTGCAGGCTGCCCGGGCTTTGCCCCAGGCTCCAGTGTTTGTCGGCCAGATCGGGGCGCCGCAGGACTTCGCACGTTTCGGCCCAATACCTGTGCTCCAGCGCCCCCACCGCCATGAAGCGCGCGTCCGCCGTGCGATAGACGTTGTAGCAAGGCGCCCCGCCGGTCAGAAGGCCCTTGCCGGGGACATCTGACGTAGGGACTTGGGTGTTGGGAGCAACATCGCCCCATGCGTTCGCGTTGGAAACATTGGCCGCGGCTGCCGCCAGGATGTTGCCGGCGAACATGGCGCTTGTCATGGAAACGTCCACATGGCTTCCCCGGCCCGTCTGGCGGGCGGCAGACAAGGCCGCCAGCAGACCGATGACGGCCGTCTGCGCGCCGCCCATCAAATCGGCCACGGGCAATCCTGACAACACGGGCCGGCCTTCACGGTCGGTCGACTGATCCAGGACGCCGGCGTACCCAAGGTAATTGATGTCGTGGCCCGCACGCTGCCGGTAGGGCCCCGCCTGCCCGTAGCCGGATATCGAACACAGCACCAGCCGCGGATTGCAGGCGCGCAGCGTCTCCCAGCCCAGGCCCAGCCGCTCCATGACGCCGGGGCGGAACCCTTCGACCAGCACATCCGCCTCGCCGGCCATTTCCAGCAGCCTGGCCTTGTCTTCCGGCTGTTTGAGATCGAGGGTGAGCAGATTCTTGCCGCGCTGCAGGGCCACGAAGACCTGGCTGCTGCGGCGGCGCCGTTCCCCCATATGCCGGGCCGGATCGCCCTGGGGCGGCTCGATCTTGACTATCTGCGCTCCCAATTGGGCGAGCATCAGCGTAGCCGCCGGGCCGGGCAGATACTGCGAAAGATCCAGGACCCGCACGCCCGCCAGGGGCAAAGGCGGCGCGGGGTCCGCCGGGTCAGGCCGGGGCGACACCAAAGCACCCTCGCCCGACCGCCGTCAGGCGTCCTTGCTCATCGAAGACATCCACGTCCACGACGCCGACTGTCTTGCCGACGCGGCGCACCAGCGCTTTCGCCAGCAAAAAGCCGCCGGTGCTGGGACGCAGGTAATCGACCCGGAAATTGATGGTGGGCACGGGCGCCTGGGTGCCCATGACCACCGCGAAAGCGCCCGCCGTGTCGATCAGCGCGGCCACCGGGCCGCCGTGGAACTGCCCCGAGGACTCGATGCGCTCCAACTGGCTTCCCTTGGGCATCTTCAGTTCCAGTGCGCCGGCCGCCACATCCATGTGCGTGCAGCTCAGCCCCAGGAACCGGATGAACGGCGAGCTGTCCAGCCATTGCTGCATCCGCTCCGGCGTCATCGTCGTTGATTCACTCATGCTTCATTCCTTTCATTGCTTGGCTTGAAAACCATCATGCCGGGTCAAGACCGGCCCAACGCCGTCTGCACCAGGCTGACCCAGTACGCGCTGCCCACGGGCAGGATGGCGTCGTTGAAATCGTAGCCGGGGTTGTGCACCATGCAGCCGCCCTCGGACCCCACGCCGTTGCCCAGCCATACATACGCGCCCGGCTTGGCCGCGAGCATGAAGGCAAAGTCCTCCGCCGCCATCAAGGCCTGGCCGTTGGTTCGCACCTTGTCCTCGCCGACCAGCCTGACCGCCGCCGCGCGCGCCGTCTCGGCTTCCGCCTCGGTATTGATGGTGGGCGGATAGCGGCGGTCGTAGCTCAGTTCGATCTGCGTGCCGCTGGCCAGCGCGATGCCCTCGCAGATGCGGCGCATCTCGGCCTGCACCGCATCGCGCACTTCGGGCTTGAAGGCGCGCACCGTCCCCGACAGGCGCGCCGTTTCGGGAATGACGTTGTGGGTATCGCCGGCCTGGAATACCGTAATCGATACGACCGCCGAATCCAGAGGCGCCACGCGGCGGCTGACGATGCTTTGCAGGGCCTCGATAAGACGCGCGCCGCACAGAACGGGATCCACCGCCGTCTGCGGAAACGCGGCATGGCCGCCCTTGCCGCGGATGACGATGTCGATCAGGTCGAACGACGCCATCATGGGGCCGGGCATGACGCCAAAAGTGCCCGCCTCCATGCCCGGTATATTGTGCATGCCGTACACGGCCTGCATGGGAAAGCGTTCGAACAGACCCTCTTCAACCATCAGGCGGCCGCCGCCTTCGCCCTCTTCCGCCGGCTGGAAGATCAAATAGACGGTTCCGTCGAAATCGCCGTGCTTCGCCAGATAGCGCGCGGCCCCCAGCAGCATGGTCGTATGTCCGTCGTGCCCACAACCATGCATCTTGCCGGGAATGGTCGAACGGTAAGGAAGCTGGGTGCTTTCCTGAATGGGCAGCGCATCCATGTCGGCCCGCAGGCCGATGGCCCGATCGCTGCCGCCGCGGCGGATCACGCCGACCACGCCCGTCCTGGCCAAGCCTTCGTGCACTTCCAGCCCCAACCGCCGAAGTTCTTGGGCCACGATGGCGGCGGTGCGATGCTCTTCGAAGGCGGTTTCGGGATGAGCGTGCAGATCGTGGCGGATACCCTCCAAGTCTTCCCGATACGCTGAAATAGCGTCGAGCACGCTCATGGCCGCGCCGCCACGAACTCGATGACGTTGCCGCAAGCCTGTTCGGGCCCGACGACCACGCGCCCGGAGTGATCGGCGAAATCCACACCGTTGTCGCCCAGGCATTGTTTGAGCACGGACAAGTCCGCAACACCGACGCGCATTCCCGCATAGCTCATCAGCCCTCGTTCCGCCGGCGCGCGGGGCGGCAGCCCGTAACGGGCGTCAAAGGCCGCGGGCGTATACACCTGCAGTTCGACCGCGGCGGGACTCACGCCCAGGCTGCCGTCGGGCGCAAGCCGGGCCTTGCGGCCGAACAGTTTCTCGAAATAGGCAATGCCCTCCGCGGGCTCGCCCGCGACGGCAAAGACGGCTTGCACGGAAAGAGCCGTATTGGGATGGCGCTGCCAATCCTTGCGCTGATAAAGCTCCAGGTTGTGGTACTGGCACACATTGAACGACAGCGGCGCCGGGATGGGAAGCAGCACGTCGAACTCGGGCCACACGGAGCCTTCGCCGGGCAGCACCCATTCGCGCTTGACGTGGGCGGGCGGCGAGAACGAATAGCCGGCCTGGCTGAGTTCAGCCTGGGCCTTGGCCGCGTCGGGCGCCGTCATGACCATGGACTTGATGCCCGGCTCGCCCGACAAGACGGCCTGCATGGCGGCGGGCAGCTTGCCGGCATCCTCGATGCCCATGAGCTCGATGAAGTTGGCCGCGCCCGAAGTGCCGGACTGCAGCAGCACCAGGTGGTTCACGATGCCCATGGTGGTAATGTGCGATATCGGCGTCAATGTGAAACCCATGCGCCGATAGCGGTTTGTGGCGTCGTCCATGTCCGCCACGTAAGTCAGAAGATGGTCGATTTCCAGTATGCCGTATTTCATGGCTTTTGCTCTCCTAGTTCCAGCACTTGCGACGTAAAGGCGTAGCGTTCCAGAACGCCGCGCGCGATGTCCATGTGCACCGCCGGCACCCTGGCCGTCACCAGCGTGCCGAAGCGCGAATGCGCCGCCACGTCCAGTTCGAAACTGCCGGCAACCAAACCCTGGGCGCCGAGCGCATCGGCAAACGTGCGGCGGGCGGCGTCCAGCCTTAGCGCCTGCTTGTTGATCTTGCCTACGCCCGTCAACGGCAGCGCGGGCAGGATGAAAACTTCCTTGGGTATGGCGGCGCGCTCGTGGATGGCCGGCGCCGCCGCCTCCAGCAAGGCCTGTTCTGAAATGGCCGCGCCGGGTTTCAATTGAATATAAATCACGGGCAGTTCACCCGCATAGGCGTCGGGACGGCCGACCGCCGCCGCCAACGCCACTTCGGGGCGGGCATAGAATGCCGCTTCGACGACAGCCGGATCGATGCCGTGTCCGCCGCGCTTGATCAGGTCTTTGGCACGTCCGGTGATCCAGACGAAGCCGTCCGCGTCCACCCTCCCAAGATCGCCGGTATTGAGCCAGCCGTCCTTGAACCAGGGCTGTTGCTCCAAAGGCCTGCCGGGGTATCCCGCAAACACGGTAGGCCCCTTGATGGCCAGCACGCCGACCTCGTCCACGCCGCAATCGCGGACTTCCTGGTCGGCGCCGTCCACCTTCACCGCCTTGACTCCGCAATAGGGCAGCGCCACGCCGACCGAGCCGGATCTCCGGCGGCCTGTGTGCGGCATGGACGTCACGGCAAGCGTGGCCTCGGTGAGCCCCCATGGCTCGGTCAGGACGACACCCAGGCCATCGGCCACCCTGTCGCCGATGGCCGTAGGCAGCGGCGCCGCGCCATTGACCACCATGCGCAGCGCCGGCACGTCGGCGTGCCGCGGCATGGCCTGCGCCAGTTGCCCGATGACGGTGGGGGGGCCTATCAGGACGCTGACCGCTTCGCGTTGCGCCAGCAGCCACGTCGCGGCCACCGTGCCTTTGCCGCGATAGCCCTCTTCACCCAATAAAAGAACACGCGCCCCGCAAGCCAGCGGGAACAGCACGCTGGCCAGCAGGCCGCCCACATGGAACATCGGCATGGCGGCGAGCACGGTGTCTTGCGGCCCGTAGCCATAGGCATAGGCCGACATCAGAAACATCGCCGCAAGATTGAAACCGCGCAAGGGCACCAGCTTGGGCAAACCCGTCGTGCCGCCGGTATGGAACAGCCCGACCGTCTCGTTGCGCCTGTCCCGACGGCCGGCAACGGCCTGGCCCGGCCTGTCTTGCACGCCCTCCTGATGCAGCTCGTCCAGGCTGAGCACACGCGGCGGGCGCGGGCACAGGGCCAATATCGCCGCCAGCTTCTGGCGCGCCTGCTCGCCGTCGGCCAGCAAATATCTGGCGGACATCGCCTCCAGCAAGCCGGCGATGTCCTTGGGCTCGAGATAGGCGTTGATGGGCGCGGCCACCCCAGTGGCCTGCGCGGCCAGCACGGCGGTGATGGTCAGGGGGTGATTGGGCAGCAGCATCGCAATGACGTCCCCAGGCTGAATCCCCAGCGCGTCCAGCGTGCCCACGGCACGACGGAAATTACGATGCAGTTGCGCGAAACTAAGATCCACCGGCGTGTCCGAAGGCAGGCCCCTGGGCAGAAAGCGCAAGGCAAGCGCCTCGCCGCGTTCGCGCGCGGCCAGTTCGAACAGGCCCGTCATGTCGAAGGCGCCCAGGCGCCGCTCCAAAGGCACCCGGGCATAGGCCCGCGCATCGTCGGCGCCGCCGAACACGGCGCTTATGGGGAAAGCGTCACTCATGGCTTCACGACAATTTTGCCGAAGAACTTGCGCTGTTCGAAATCGGCATAAGCGGCTATGGCCTGATCGAGCGGGATTACGCGGTCGATGACGGGCTTGAGCTTGCCCTGGGCGACGAGATCGACGCAAGCCTGCTGTTCGGCCATCGTCCAGCCGGTGGAACCGATTATCTTCATCTCGGACATGAACAGATAGGGAATATCGGTAATGGCCTTGTATCCGCCGGTGCCTCCGCAGCACAGCAGGCGGCCGAAACGCTTGACGCAGCGCATGGACGGCTGCCAGGTTTCGCCCGCCGTGAAATTGACCACCACGTCGACGCCGCCGCCACGCAGCAGCGAGCCGGTTTTATCCTTGACCCAGCCGTCGACGGATTCGTCGTTGTAGTTGATGGTTTCGTCGGCCCCCAGGGCCTTGAGCTGCGCGCACTTCTCGTCGTCGCCCGCGGCGGCAATGACATGCAGCCCCGCGATTTTCGCCAGCAGCACGCAGGCGTTGCCAACGCCCCCCGAAGCGCCCAGCACCAGTATGCTTTCACCGGCCTTGATCTCGCCGCGGGTATGCAGCATGCGGTAGGCCGTGCCATAGGCGCAGGGCAGGCAGGCGGCGTCTTCGTAGGAAACATTGTCCGGCAGGCGCATCAGCTGGCTGGCCCGGACGATGCAGAACTCGGCCAGGGCGCCGTTGCGGTTCTCTCCCAGCATGTCGAAGGTGCCCGAGCTCCAGTCGACTTCATGCGAGATGGGCAGCACGCGCTCGCCCACTTTCCAGCCCTGCACGCCCGGCCCCAGTTCGGCGATTTCGCCCGCGCAGTCCATGCCCGTTATGCCCGGCAATTGCACCTTGATGCCCGGCATGCCGCGGCGCGCGAACAAATCGGCATGATTGAAGCTGGTGGCCCCGACCCGCAGCTTTACCCAGCCGGCCGGCACTTCCGGCTCGGGCCTGTCGCCGTACCGGAGAACCGAAAGGTCTCCGTGCTCGTTGAAATATACAGCTTTCATTCACCACTCCTCGTTGATTTTCGGGGTCGGAGCGAAGAGCGCATGCAAGGCCCAGCCCATGTCTCCGATCAAATCGTCGATATCTTCCAGGCCCGCGTTCATCCACCAGCTCCTGTTGCTCCGCTCACGGGAATGGCCGTTTTCAAACTATCGATTTTTGTATAATAGACAATTCATTGCACATAAAGCAATAAATTCCTGGATTTTTTTATTGAAAGATATGCATCCAAGACATTAAGCCAAGGTGCATGGCTCGAAAGTCTTCGACAGTGACACCGGTGCGATGTGAAGAAACAGCGCGCCATGCGCCGCGCGGCGATGCCTCCTTGCCAGGCCTCTCGCCAAGGACAAAGGCGGCAAAAACACAATGATGAATCCGAGCATGGGAACACGAACGGAACTGGCGCGCGGCCGCTCGCCGCGGCCGCCGGTTCAGGACAAAACGGAGGGAGAGTTTAGAAGAGGGCTACGCGCCGCCCACGCACCATGCGGCGGCAATGCCGCAAGCGCTCAGTCGTCCGACGAGCGAGTCTCGCCGCGCCAGCCCAGCGCCTCGGAAACCGCCGAGGTCGTGGCCAGCAAAGCTTCGGCCAGAGGCTGGTGGTTGGTGGCCATGCCCAGTTCGCGCCGGAACAAAAGCGTCATGACCACCACAATGTCGCCTTGATAATCGAAGACGGGCGCCGCCAGGGCCGAGACGGAATTGACGTAGTGCCCCTGTTCCTGCGCCAGGCCCGCCCGGCGTATGTCCGCGCATATGGCCTTGATCTGCTTCGGGTCGATTTCCCGCCCTTGGCGCCGCATGGTGGCGTTTTCCAGCCGCACAAGCTCGCCGGTCATGCTTTTGGGCAGATGCGTCAGGAACACCCGGCCCGTTGCCGAAGTCAGGACGGGAAAGATCGACCCCAGGCCCAGATCCGTGCCCAGCATCAGCTTGCTGCGCTTGAGCCGTACACAGGTCGGGCCGCGATCGCCCCATACACAGAAAATACCGGTAAGATCCAGCCGCTCGCACAGTTCAGTCAGGCCCTGGGACGAGACCTCGAACACGTCGGTCTTGGACATGGCGGAGATACCCCACCGCAAAGCCTGGGGCCCTAGGCCATATCGGCCGGTGGCGGCGTCCTGATAGATCAGGTCGGACTTGCCGAAGCTGGTCAGATAGCGATGCGCCTGGCTGGCGGATATGCCCGCCAGCCTGCCCACTTCGCTAAGCGGCAACGGCTCGGTGGCCTTGGCCAGCACGTCCACCACCCGAACTCCGACCTCGACCGACTGGATGCCCTTGCGCGCGCGCGGCGCGGCGCCTGAAGCCGGTGTTTTCGATGCTGGACGGTTTTTTTCAGTGGACACGCAAGCAGCCTTGAAGTGATCGGAACTAGGGCCTGTTATCCATATTAAGGAGATCGCGAAGCCGCCATATCGACAGCGGCCGTCGCGTGCAGGCGGGTTGTATCGTAACATGGCAAAGCAAGGCTGCGCCCTTGTTCCAGCAGCAAGGGCAGCTCGGTGCAGCCCACAATAACCCCCTCGAGACCGCGATCGCGCATGCGCTGCACAACCCCTTCGACCGCCTGGCGCGACGACTCCCGTACAAGCCCGTGCGTCAATTCATCAAGGATGATGCCGTGCAGTAGATCGCGATCGGAGGCATCGGGCGATACGACCTCGATATCGAAATGCCGGCGCAGCCAATCGGCGTACATGCCGTCTTCCGTAACGTAGCGCGTGCCGATAAGGCCCACCCGCCGCAAGCCGTCGCGCCGCAGGGCCTGGCCGGTGGCCTGGCCGATATGCAATAGTGGCAGCCCCACCGCGCTTTGCACTTCTTCGGCCACTCGATGCGCGGTATTGGCCGTCAACAGGAAAAAGCCGGCGCCCGCCGCGGCAAGCCGCTTGCCCGCATCACTCAACGCCTGGGCCACTTCCCGCCACTGCCCAGCCTGGGCGGCCATGAGCAGCGGTTCGAAATCCAGCGAGTACAGCACGCACTCGGCGCTGTGATGCCCGCTGTAGCGCTCCTGGGTGATCTGGTTGATATGGCGGTAGTACAAAGCCGTGGACTCCCAACTGGTTCCACCAATCAACCCCATGATCCTGGTCGGGGGCTTCATAGGCTTAGCGACGAACCCGACCGCCTGGACTTCCTGGGCAAAGCCAGGGCGGCCACCACGAAAAGGCCCGTCATCAGTTTCAGGTCGGACGGCGGCAGGCCGGTTGCCAGCGCCAGCGACACCAACTGGTAATAGCCCAGCGACCCGACGACCGGCGCGCATATCTGCCGCGCCACGGTATGCCGGCCTACGATGGCTTCGCCAAGAATGAGCGAAGCCAGGCCGTTGACGACCACGCCGAACCCCATCGTGACGTCGGCATAGCCCTGCTGCTGGACGATAAGCGCGCCGCCCGCCGCCACAATGGCATTGGCCAGGGCGAACCCGCCGACAATGTACGTGCGCGAACGAATGGCCAGGGCGGGCGCCAGCTTGTCGTTGGCCCCCACGCAGCGCAGCGACAAGCCGATTTCGGTGCGGAAGAAACCGATCAACGCCAGAACCAGCAACAGTATCAATACCGCAAGCACCGCCACCTGGATGCCGTTGGACTGCAGTATGCCTGTCCATATCTGATCGAAAACATTGAAGCCCGGCACAGTGGGCGCATTGGGCTTGCCCATGACGCGCAGGTCCACGCTCCAGAGCATGGTGGAAACCAGAATCCCGGCCAGCAAGGAATGAATGCGCAGACGAAGATGCAGCCATGCCGTGGCCGCTCCTGCCAGCGCGCCCGCCACGATCGCCAGCGCCGTGGCGGCGAACGGGCTTATGCCGGCCGTGGTGACCGCCGCAACCACGCAGGCGCCCAGAGGGAAACTGCCTTCGCAAGTCATGTCGGGCAGCGACAATATGCGAAACGGAATCATGATGCCCATGGCCACCGACGCATACAGCAGGCTTTGAACCAGGGTAATGGGAACCAAGTACCAGAAGCTGGCAACGATTTCTATCATGGTCAACTCAGCATGATGCGGTCGTCCGCAATGTGGAAGCGCTCGACAAGGCCGGCAACCGTCATGCCCTGCTTGTCGGCGGAGGAAAGATCGGCGCGCACGCGGCCGGCCATCATCATGACGATGCGCGACCCGTACTCCAAGGCATGCTCCATATTGTGAGTCACCATCAAGGTGGTCAGCTTCTTGGACGCCACCAGCCGGGCCGTGGCGTCCATGACGATGGCCGATGTTTTGGGGTCGAGCGCGGCGGTGTGCTCGTCCAGCAGCAGCACGCGCGGCGCTTCCAGCGTTGCCATGACCAGGGCCAGCGCCTGGCGCTGGCCCCCGGACAAAGTACCTGCCTGAGCCGTAAGGCGCGACTCCAGGCCCAGGCCCAGTTCGGCCAGCACGTCGCGGTAGCGCTGCCTTCGCCCCGGCGTAAGAGCCCTGCGCCAACCACGCCCCTTGGCACGCATTTCCGACAACGCCAGGTTTTCCTCGACGGTAAGCAGGGGCGCCGTGCCGACCATGGGATCCTGGAACACGCGGGCCACGTCCAGCGCGCGCTCGTCCTCGCGCAGCCGGGTAACATCGCGCCCCTGGATGGAGATGGTGCCGGAGTCGACGCCAAGCGCCCCGCTGATGAGATTCAACAAGGTGCTTTTGCCGGCGCCGTTGCCGCCAATGACCGCGACGAACTCGCCAACGCCGATGGAAAGGCTTACGCCGTCGGTGGCGACCTTCTCGTCGATGGTGCCGACATTGAACGACTTGCGAAGATTCTCCAGCCCAATGGCAGCGTGTTCAACACTCATTTGACGACGCAATTGCAGTCTTTGAGCGCGGCCGGCAGCGTCCACCCCAATGTTTTCATGCGCGAGGCGCTGATCATGGGCACGTGGTCGGCCTCACTCGGCCGCCAGGCAGGAATGCTTTGCGGGTCGGCACCCTTGAGGATGCGCGCCGCAATGCGTCCCGCCGCCTCGCCCGACTGCTTGAACGATACCGCCAGCGCGGCCACCGCCTGGCCCTGCTGCACCATTTGAGGAATGGTGGTCAGCACGGGCATTTTCATGCGCTCGGCCGTGGAGGAAATGACGGCCGCCCCCTGCTGGATGCGCCCCGAAGCGACCGGATAGATGGCGTCCGCCCGGCCCATGGCCGACTGGACGCGCTGAGGAAGCTCGGAGGGATTGTCGACGCCGATCTTGACGATGGAAATGCCGTGCTTGCCGGCCACCTGCTGGATGCTTTCCAGGGCCGTGGTGGAGCTGTCGTCGCCCGTGTCATACAGCACGGCCAGCCGCTTGAGCTTGGGCATGACCTTCTGGAAGAAATTGAGCACCGCATCGTAATCCAGGGCCACCGACGAGCCCGTCATGAGCGGGCTGCCGGTTTTCCAGTCCGGCACCAGATGCGCATGCACCGGATCGGCAATGGGCGTGAAGACAATGGGGAACTTCCTGGACTTGAGCTGCTGGCTCGCCATGACCGACACCGGAGTGGCGATGGTGACCATCACGTCGGGCGATGCCGCGGCAAGCTTGTTGAGCATCTGGGGAATGAGCGCCTGGTCGAAGTTGACATTGGTTTCGTCGTACTCGACGTTCTTTCCCGCCGTGAACCCGCCCTCGGCCATGCCCTCCTTGAACCCTTCGATGGTCGCATCCAGCGAGGGATGCGGCCCCCAGCCGGCGATGGCGACTTTTTTCATCTGGGCATGCGCGGGAATGGCGAATGCCATGGCAACCGTCGATACAGCAACGAATCTATAAAAAAATCGCATCGCTACTCTCCTTGGAAAATTGGACTATACAGAATGTATTGCACATCATGCAATAAGATTAAACCCGCGAGCAAGTATTTCCCAACTCCTGCGATGCTGGCTCAAATTAAATGACGGCGGCCCTGGTTTCACGACGCGAGTCGTCCAGGGCCTGTCCAAAGGAATAATGATCAATACCATTCCGCCTGGCGCAGACGGAATCGAAGCCGCTAAAGCCGAAAGACGGCTACCGCCCGTCCAGCTCTGGATAATGGCGGAACATGCCGTCGCCGAACGGCAGGCGGCGGTCGCTGGCGAAATAGTCTTGCAGCTCGGGCAGATTGGCCACCCTTTGATGCAGACCCGCCAAAAGCGGATAGCTGTGCATGATGGCCGCCATGCGCTTTGGAAACGCAAACAGCAAGCCATCCATCAATTGGTACAGCGACAGGTCGGCATACGACCAGCGCGCACTGCTGGTAAGCCAGCCGTCGTAATGCGAAAGCACCTTCTCGAAATAAGCCAGGTACTTCGGCAGCCGCGCCTGGCGAAAGTCTTGTGCGCGGCGCAAGGCCTCCACCTTTTGCTCTTCGTAGTACATGCCCGAAGCAATGGGGTGATGAACATCGTGCGCCTCCACCACCATGTCGGCGATGGTCAGCTGCAACTGGTTCACCCAAAGCCGCCCGGCTGTGTCGGACGGCGCCAAGCCATGCTTTTCCCCAAGGAACAACAGGATATTGGCGGTCTGGGAAATGGTCATGCCGTCGGCAATCAGATACGGCGGCGCAAACGGCGGGCAGGCGCGATCGCTCAGCATATCGTCGATCAGCCGCCGGCTGTCGCCATCGCCTTCCCGGGCGCAATCCCGATAGGCAATGCCCGCCGCCTCAAGCGCCAACCGAACGAATTCGCCACGGCCGGGAATGCCGTTCCAATACCAGAGTTCATAGATCATGCCGGTTCCTTGGAGAAAATTACGCCATCAGTTAATCAACCACCTTGTCCCGCATGGTTACGAACTCTTCGGCGGCGGTGGGGTGTATGCCGACGGTGCGGTCGAATTGCCGTTTGGTGGCGCCGCATTGCAGGGCTATGGCCAGGCCCTGCATGATTTCGGCGGCATCGGGGCCGACCATGTGGCAGCCGAGCACGCGGTCGCTTTCGCGGTCGACCACCAGTTTCATCAGCGTTTTATCCTGGCGGCCGCTCAAGGTGTTGCGCATGGGGCGGAATTTGCTGCGGTAGATGTCCACCTGCTTGCCCGCTTCGCGCGCCTGCTGTTCGCTCAAACCTACGGTGGCGACGGGCGGCTGGCTGAATACGGCCGTGGGGATATTGCTTGGGTCGAACGAAGTGGGATTACCGTTGTATAGGGTTTCGACTAGGGCGCGCGCTTCGGCGATGGCAACGGGGGTCAGGTTGTGCTTGTTGGTGACGTCGCCCACGGCGTAGATATTGGGCACCGAGGTCACCGACCACTCGTCGACCAGCACAGCGCCAGCCTTGTCCGTTTTGACGCCCACTTCCTCCAGCCCCAAAGTGCTTGTATTGGGCGCGCGACCGGTGGCGTAAAGGATCTGGTCGCAAGGCAGAACCTGGCCGTTGTCCAGCTTGGCCTCCAGCCCGCCCGCCACTTTTTCGATACGCTCGACCAAAGCCCCGCTAACGATATGCATGCCTCGCGCGGTCAATTCTTCTGCGAGGTGCGTGCGGACGTCCTGGTCGAAGCCGCGCAGCGGAATATCGCGGCGCACCACCAGGGTCACGTCCGCCCCCAGGGCCTGGAAGATGCCGGCAAACTCAACGGCAATATAGCCCGCGCCGACGATCACGATGCGCTTGGGCAGCTCGGCCAGTTCAAGCGCTTCGTTCGACGTGATGGCATGCTCGATGCCCGGCGTGTCCGGCAAGGTCGGATAGCCGCCGGTGGCGATCAGGATGCGTTCGGCGGTGATCCGGCGTCCGCCGATATCCACGGTATGCGCATCGACAAGGCGGCCCCTGCCTTCGATCAGGGCGACGCCGGCATCGGCCAGCATCTTGAGATAGATGCCGTTGAGGCGGTCGATTTCGCGGTTCTTGGCCTGGATGAGGGTTGGCCAGTCGAACGTGGCCTGCGGGATGTCCCAGCCATAGCCCCGCGCGTCGGCGATGTCGTCGGCCACGTGCGCGCCGTACACCAGCAGCTTCTTCGGAACGCAGCCCCGGATGACGCAAGTTCCCCCCACCCGGCTGTCTTCGCAGATGCCGACTTTTGCGCCATAGGAAGCGGCGCGCCGCGAACCCGCAACGCCGCCCGAGCCGGCGCCTATGGTGAAGAGGTCGAACTCGTAGTCGCTATTCCTTGCCTGAGCCATGCTGTTGTTCCGTCCTTATCCTTGTATGAAAACCTCGCCTAGTGTGCAACAAGCCCGGCTCGCATGCAAACCAGAAGTATGAAGCCCTGCGAGACGGCGGCGGCAAGAGACACCGGCAAATCCGGCCGCCGCTCGCGCCCCGTTGACCGCAGTGAGCGAACCGCAAGCTACTTGCCAATAGGGAAAAACTTGCCGCCGATCAATGCCATGAACGCCAGCACGATAAGCGCCGCGCCGTAATAGTCGCTGGCGTTAGTCAGGCCGATGATATTGGTGAGGACGCCGGCCAGCACCGCGGGCAGGCAAAACGCCAGATAGTTCATGATGTAGAAGGCCGCCATCAGGCCTGCGCGCTCGTGAGGCTGCGCAACGGGCAGCAAGGTGCGCAATGCGCCCAGAAACCCAAGCCCGAAACCCAGGCCCGACAAAGCGGTTCCTAAAAAGAACAGCCACATGGCGCTGCCATGCACGCCGCCCAAGGTTATGGCCACACCCAACGCCAGGGACGACGCGCCCGCCACTAGCATGCGCTGCGGCGGCCAGGCGCGCAGCAACAGCACGACAACCGCCGCGCTCAACGTGAGGATGGCCACCATGACGCCGCCGACGACGGGGTCGTGCACACCCGTCACCTGCGCGATCAGGGTCGGGCCCAACGAGAAATAGAAACCACCCAGCGCCCACCCCGCCACGTCCATGGGCGCGATAAGCAGCAGCACACGCCAGGCATGGCGCGGCACGGCCACGGTGGGCAGCATGGCTGCCAGCACCCCCGGCCGCCTGACGACCGTCTCGGGCATGAAGCACGCGGCCAGGGCCTGCAAGACCAGCACCACAAGCAATACAGCATATACAAGCTGCATGGGCGCCGGCACGAACTGGACCAGGATGCTGGCCCCGAACGCCCCCACGGCCAGGCCTATCATGGGCGCCACGCTGTTGATCATGGGACTGCGTCTGCTGTCCAGATCCATCAGGCCCGCCGCCAGCGCACTGGTCGCCGCGCCCGTGGCCACCCCTTGCACGATGCGCGCGGCCATCAGCATGGGAACGGCGCTGGCCGTCATGAACACCACCATGGAGACGGCGTCCAGCGCCAGCGCGCCGACAATCACGGGCCGGCGGCCAATATGATCGGACACCGACCCCAGCACCAGCAAAGCCAGCAGCAGGAAGATGGCGTACACCCCGAAGATGATGGTGAGGGTGCTGGCCGAGAACCCCCAATGCTCACGGTAAATGCTGTACAAGGGCGTGGGTGCGCTGGACGCCGCCATGAAAGTCAGCAAGGCCAGCGCTTGCAGCCACAAGGCGGCGGGCTGCCCCATCAGCCAGGGGGGTCGCGATGCCGCCAAAGTGGTTTGCCGTATGCCCATGTCAGTCCATTCCAGATCGATTTATGTCAATTAACGCAAAAAATTTGCGTTAATGTATTCTGCACCGATACCGCTCTTAAAGCAAATAATTTGTGTTAACGTTGCAACATGAGCATTCGAGAAGGCATTCGTCCAGGCGGCCGCAGCGCCCGCGTTCAGGAATCCGTGCACAAGGCCGTGCGCGAACTGATCGCCGAGCTTGGACGCCCCAATGTTACCGTGCCCTTGATCGCGGCCCGGGCTGGCGTTACGCCGTCGACCATCTACCGGCGTTGGGGCGATCTTTCCGAACTGCTGGCCGACGTGGCCCTGGAGCGCCTGCGGCCGGATGCGGAGCCGGCCGATACCGGAAATGTCGGCACCGACCTTCTTGCCTGGGGCGAACAATTCTTCGACGAGATGACGTCCGAGCCCGGCAAAGCCATGGTGCGCGCCGTGCTCGCCTGCGCCGTCAATAACAACTGGCAGGCGCAATGTTCCGTCTATACGCGCTCGCAAATAGAGATTATTCTGAACCGCGCGCGCCAGCGCGGCGAAGCAGCGCCGGACGCCGATACGGTCATGGATCGTTTTGTGGCGCCCATCATGTACAGGAACGTGTTCTCCGGCAGCCAAATGAGCTCCGAGCAAGCCCGGGCGCTGATGCAATCCTGCCTGGACGACACCACGGCAAACAGGCCTTCAATCTAGATCGACATAGGCAGTGGCCCGCCACACCAGCCAATCCGTGAATGCCTGTGCAGGTTTTTTTCCGTAACCGAACGAGGTCACACCATGTCGTCTACCGAAGCCCGCCCACCCTTTCCCCCTTTCACGCGGGAAACCGCCATCCAGAAAGTACGCCAAGGCGAAGACGGCTGGAACAATCGCAACCCCGATAAAGTCGCACTGGCCTACAGCCTGGATACACGCTGGCGCAACCGCTCGGAATTCATCCATAACCGGGACGAAGCCCGGGAGTTCCTCGCCCGAAAATGGGCCAAGGAACTGGAATACCGGCTCATCAAGGAAATGTGGGCCTTTACGGACAATCGCATTGCCGTGCGCTACGCCTACGAATGGCACGACGACTCGGGCAACTGGTTTCGTTCGTACGGCAACGAAAACTGGGAATTCGACACCGACGGCCTGATGAAAATCCGCCACTCAAGCATCAACGATTTGCCGATCAAGGAATCCGAGCGCAAATTCCACTGGCCTTTGGGACGCCGGCCCGACGATCACCCCGGGCTTTCCGAGCTGGGGCTTTAAGAAAATACGCTGAACACCCGCCATGCAGCGGCTCCCAGGCGAGGCTCAAGAGCCTATTCCCGTATAGGGTGCGACCAGTTCCGCCAGCCAGTCCATGAAGACTTGCACCCGCGCGGGAACCTGCCTGCGGTTCTGGTACAGAATGGAAACAGGCATGGGCGCCGGCGTGTAGCTTGGCAGGACTTCGATGAGTTCGCCCTGCTCCAGCAAATGGCGCATGCCCATGACCGGCGCCTGGATAAGCCCCAGGCCGGCTACGCAGCCGGCCTCATAGGTTTCCGTGTTGTTGACGGTCAATGCCGCCGGCATGGGCCAGTATCGCGTGCGCTTGCCATCGAACCATTCCCAGCCCAGGGGCTTGGCACCCAGCATCGGGTCGTACTCGATCAACCAGTGATCGGCCAGGTCTTCCAATGTTCTGGGATAGCCATTGCGCTCGACATAGGCCGGACTGGCGCAATTGACCACCCTTACCGAGCCCAGCGAACGGGCCACCAACGACGACTCCTGCAGCCGGCCGATGCGCAGCACGCAGTCGAAGCCCTCTTTCACCAGATCCACATGCCTGTCCGCGCTGCCCAGATCGATTTGCAGCAAAGGATGTTTTTGCAGGAACTCCGGCAGCCGCGGCACCACCACATTCCGCGCCATTCCCGCCGGCATGTCGACGCGCAGGCGGCCTTGCAAGCCTTCCGCCTTGTTGCGGAACATGGTTCGCAGCTCGTCGACGTCCATCAACACGTTCTTGCTGCGCTCGTAAAACTGCTGGCCGTCCGGCGTCAGCTGAACCCGACGCGTGGTTCGATGCAAAAGGCGCGTGCCCAGCATGCTCTCCAGTTCTTGCACCGCCGTCGAAACACTGCCATTGGGCAAGCCCATATGGCGGGCAGCCTGCGTAAAACTGGAAAGCTCCGCCACCCGCAGGAAGATTCCCATGGCCTGGATTTCATTCATCGCGCCATTCCTGATTATGCTGAAATTATGAAAAGTTTAATCCAATTATCGGCCTTTATCTCTATTTTTCCAGACAATACACTAGCGTCCATCCACTCCCCCTTTACGAGGAAAAACCCATGAATACAGGAAAAATAGCGCTCGTCACCGGCGGCACGCGCGGGCTGGGCCTGAACACCGCCTTGAAGCTGGCGGAAAGCGGCGCCGACATCATTCTTACCTACCGCTCCAATGCGGCCGACGGCGCCGCCGCCGTGGCCAGGATACAAAAGCTGGGCCGCAAAGCAGTGGCCCTGCCGCTGGACGTGGCCGACAGCCGCAGCTTCGCGGCCTTCGCGCAAGAAGTGAAATCGGCACTGGCCGCGAACTGGCAGCGCGACACCTTCGACTACCTCGTCAACAACGCCGGCATCGGCATCAATGCCAGCGTGGCGGAGACCACCGAAGAACAGTTCGACACCCTGGTGAACATCCACCTGAAGGGCCCCTTCTTCCTTACCCAGAATCTGCTTGGCCTTATCGCCGACGGCGGACGCATCGTCAATATATCCAGCGGACTCGCCCGCTTCGCCTTGCCCGGCTTCGCGGCCTACGCCGCAGCCAAGGGCGGCGTGGAAGTCCTGACCCGCTATATGGCGAAAGAACTCGGCCCGCGCGGTATCGCCGTCAATACCGTAGCGCCCGGCGCCATCGAAACGGATTTCGGCGGCGGCGTGGTGCGGGACAACGCCAACATGAACAAAGCCATCGCCAGCCAGACCGCCATGGGCCGCGTCGGCCTGCCCGACGACATCGGCGACGCCATCGCAGCGCTGCTTACTCCCGGAAACCGCTGGATCACCGCGCAGCGCATCGAGGTTTCGGGCGGCATGTTTATTTGAGGGAGCTTTGCAATACCGCCCCACCCTTTCAATAACATGGCTATGCTCCCCACCTACCCAGGAACAGTGGTATGAATAGTTCTTCGACCCAACAACACAGTTTCACAGTCAAGGAGCAGCCATGAGCAAGAAAGCATCGGCGGTATGGAAAGGCGGGATCAAGGATGGCGGCGGCACGATCTCTACGGAAACAGGCGTGTTGAACAATGCGCCGTACGGGTTCAAGTCGCGGTTCGAGGACGGCAAGGGAACCAATCCCGAGGAACTGATCGCGGCCGCGCATGCGGGCTGCTTTTCGATGGCGCTTTCGTTGATGCTGGGCAATGCCGGCTTCACCCCCGACAAGATCGATACGCAGGCGGCGGTCACCCTGGTCTCGAATGCCGGCGGCTTCGAAATCACGGAAAGCCATCTGACCGTGACGGCCAGGATTCCCGGCATCGACAACGCCAAGTTCCAGGAGATCGCCGGGCAGGCCAAGGCCGGCTGCCCGGTCTCCAAGGTGCTGAATGCCAAGATCAGCATGGATGCCAAGCTGGAATCCTGATCTCGGGGTTGCCCGACTCCGGAAAAAAAGTCGCCGCGCATCTCTTTCGAAAGCGATGCGCGGCGGTTTCATTTGCCTGCGCTATATCACGGCGGCGCAAGGTATAGTTGATTCATGAACCTGGATCTCTTTCCTTGCGAAAGCCCCGCCGCCCATAGCGAAGCCATCGGGCCTTGCGCCTATGTGCTGCGTGGCTTCGCGCTGCCGGACGCGGAAGCGCTGGTCGCCGCCATCGGCGAGTTGGAGCGCCGCGCGCCGTTTCGGCATATGACGACGCCGGGCGGCTTTGCCATGTCGGCGGCCTTGACCAATTGCGGCCGGCTGGGCTGGACGACCGACAGGCGCGGCTATCGCTACACCACCGACGACCCCGATACGGGGCTGCCCTGGCCCGCGATGCCGGAAATATTTACCCGCCTCGCGCACGAGGCGGCAGCACGGGCGGGATTTGCGGATTTCACGCCCGATGCCTGCCTGCTCAACCGCTATGAGCCCGGCGCGCGCATGTCCCTGCATCAAGACAAGAACGAACGCGATTTCACCGCGCCCAGTGTTTCGGTGTCGCTGGGCATGTCAGTGGTCTTCCTGTTCGGCGGCCACGCCCGCGGCGACAAGGCGGCCCGCGTCCCGCTGCTGCACGGCGACGTGGTGGTCTGGGGCGGCGAAGACCGCCTGCGCTATCACGGCGTGCTGCCGCTCAAGGACGCGCCGCATCCGCTGCTGGGCAGCCGGCGCATCAATTTCACGTTCCGCAAAGCGGGCTGAGCTCAGAGGATGAGACCAACGCATTGCCCCAGTCCCAATTTGGGATTAACATATACCCTATGCGAATCATAGCGATCAGCGTACTACGTCAATTCTGGGAAAAACATCCTGACTCAGAACAGTCCATCAAAGCTTGGGTAGACGAAGCTCGTAAAGCTCAATGGGCCCAACCCTCCGAGATCAAGGCGCTTTACCGTAGCGCCAGCATTCTAAAAAACCGACGTGTCGTGTTCAATATCAAAGGCAATGACTACCGTCTAGTAGCGGCTGTGGCATTCAAATTGAGTGTTGTCTATGTGAAATTCATCGGCACCCATGCCCAATACGACAAAATCGACGCCGAAACAGTGGAAATGGAGTAAACATGGAAATCCGCCCCATACATACCAAAGCCGATTACAAATCGGCTCTCAAGGAAATTTCCCGGCTCATGGAGTCGGACCCCGACATAGGTACCCCCGATGGAGATCGCCTGGATATTCTGGTTACACTGGTGCAAGCCTACGAAGCCAAGCACTATCCGATAGATCTGCCCGACCCGATAGAAGCCATCAAGTTCCGGATGGAGCAAGCTGACCTGACCCCTAAGGATCTAGAACCAATGATCGGTCGCATGAATCGAGTCTATGAAATACTGAATCGCAAACGGTCGCTGACTCTTCCCATGATCCGAAAGCTACACCAGGAACTTGGTATCCCCGCGGAAAGCTTGATCCAGCCTTCGAAATACACCTCAGCAGCCTGACTCTCAATCTTCAGCCGAAAACTGCCTGACCTGGGTCAGAAACGCCTGGAGTATGGGCGAGGTGTCGTGGCGGCGGTACATGCAGCACAGCTCGATGTCGCGCAAGGCCCGGGATTTCAGCGGCTTGTAGACGAGGTTGGGCAGGCGCAGCGTTTCGGCCGACTGGGTGGTAATGCAGACGCCGAAGTTGCTGGCCACCAGGGCGAGACAGGTGACAATGTCCTCGCTGTCCTGCTCGACGCGGAACCGCACGCCTTCGGCGCGAAAGGCCGCGGCGATTTCCTGGCCCAGTCCGTACAAGGGCGCGTTGGGGTAGACCACCATGGGCTCGTCGTCCAGATCCTGCAGGGAAACCGAGTCCTGGGCGCAAAGCCGATGGCCTTTGTACAGCGCCACCAGAAAGGGCTCGCGCAGCACGACCTCGACGGCCAGGTCTTCTTCGTCCGGCACCAGGCGGTTGAAGCCGATGGAAATGCGCCGTTCGCGCAGGGCCACTATCTGCTGGGCCTTGGTCATGTTGTACAGGCCGATCTTGACCTTGGGACTGCGCTTGTGAAAGCCGCCCAGGATGCGGGGGATGGCATTGAGGACGCCCGAGCTGAAGAAGCCCACGTCGAGCCGCCCGATGAAGCCTTCCTGCGCCAGTTGGGCTCTTTCCTCGGCCCGCTGGGTCAAGGCCAGGATATTGGGAACTTCCTCCAGCAGCGCCCGGCCCGACTCGGTCAGTTCGGCGCCCTTGGGCGTGCGCACGAAAAGCGGCACGCCCAGCTCGTCCTCGAGCGCCTTGATGTGGCGGGTCAGCGGCGGCTGGGTAATGTGCAGTTTTTCCGCGGCCCGGCCGAAATTCAATTCCTGCGCCAGCATCAGGAAATAGCGCATCTGCTTGATGTCCATGCATCCCTCGACTTCCAAAAAGTATCGCTTAGATAATACCGATTCGGTATCGAGTTATCAAAATTCAGTATTGGACGACATAGCTTCGCCGGTGCCATCATAGACGACGCGGTGTACTTCCCCCCCTCCAGACCAAAGCATCCGCCGGGGCATGGAACGGCGGAAATCGCCAGCCGCAAACATACTACAGACACGCGAAGAGGCAGTCATGATCATTACCCGCCAACAAGACGTCACCGAAGCCGTGCTCGGCGAACTCGAACGTGCGCCCGACGAACGCTTCCGCGAAATCATGTCGGCGGCGGTGCGCCACCTGCACGACTTCGCCCGCGAAGTGAATCTCACCGAGGCGGAATTCCACAAGGCGTGCACCTATATTGCCAAGCTGGGCCAGATGACCACCGACTCGCACAACGAAGTCGTGCTGGCCGCAGGCTCGCTGGGCCTTTCCTCGCTGGTCTGTCTGCTGAACAACGGCGACAACGGGCAAACCGACACCACCGCCAACCTCATGGGGCCGTTCTGGCGCCTGGATTCGCCCCGCGTCCAGAACGGCGAATCCATCGTTCGCGGGCCGACTCCGGGGGAACCCATTTTCGTGCAGGCCTGGGTTCACGACCGCGAAGGCCGGCCCGTGGCCGACGCGGAAGTCGACGTCTGGCACACCTCGGCCGAAGGGTTTTATGAAAACCAGGATCCGGGGCAGGCCAATATGAATCTGCGCGGCAAGTTCACCACCGACGAAAACGGCCATATTGCGTTCCGCAGCGTCAAGCCCGCGGGCTATCCCATCCCCATCGGCGGTCCCGTCGGCGAGCTGCTGCGCGCTCAGGGGCGGCACAATATGCGCCCGGCCCACATCCACTTCATGATCTACAAGCCGGGCTACAAAACGCAGTTCTCGCAGGTGTATTCCAGCGACGACCCCAACCTGGACACCGACGTGCAGTTCGGCGTCACCCGCGCCCTGGTGGGCGAATACGTGCTGCACGAGAACCAGCCCGCGCCCTACGGCGACGTACAGGGGCCGTGGTATTCGCTGGACTACCACTTCACCATCGAGCCCGGCCAGGCCACCCTGCCCAAGCCGCCCATCACCGGCAAGGCGGAAGGCCCGCGCCCGCAACTCCAGATCCTCAAGCGCACGGAACCGGCCTGAAGGCCCCAAACCCGCAGCTCGTCACTGCTTACAAGGAAACCATGCATGAATCACGATGAAATCGAAGCGGCGGCCGCCGCGCTGCGCGAAGCGGCGCGCACGCGGCAATGCATCGCGCCGCTGCGCACCACCTACCCGTCATTGGCCATAGACTCGGCCTACGCCATCCAGGCTCTCAACACGCAGCTGCGCCTCAAGGAAGAAGGCCGGCGCATCGTCGGCCGCAAGATCGGCCTGACCTCGCTGGCCGTCCAGAAGCAGTTGGGCGTGGATCAGCCCGATTTCGGCGTGCTGTTCGACGACATGGGCTACGGCGACCGCGAACCCATTCCCGCCTCGGCGCTGCTGCAGCCCAAGGTCGAAGCGGAAATCGCCTTCGTCATGGGCGCCGACCTGAACGTCGCCAATCCCGGCCAGCTCGACGTGCTCAACGCCATCGACTATGCCCTGCCCGCCATTGAAATCGTGGGCAGCCGTATCGCCAACTGGGACATCCGCATCACCGACACCATTGCCGACAATGCGTCTTCAGGCGCCTTCGTGCTGGGCGGCACACCGCGCAAGCTGTCGGAGTTCGACCTGCACCTGTGCGGCATGGTCATGGAACATAACGGCGAGCCCGTCTCGGTGGGCGCCGGCGCGGCCTGCCTGGGCCATCCGCTGAATGCGGTCGTATGGCTGGCCCGCACCCTGGCCAGGCTCGATACCCCCTTGCGCAAGGGCGACCTGGTGCTGTCGGGCGCCCTGGGACCCATGGCGGCGGTCAAGCCTGGCGACGTCTTCGAGGCCCGCATCAATGGGCTGGGCTCGGTCGCGGCTGTTTTTGAACACGATACCAACGAGGCGCAATCATGAAGGCCCTGAACGACTACGCCGTCCTGCTCGACGATGCCGCGCACCATGCCCGGGAAGTTGCCCAGTTCGACACCGAAAGCCGGCTGTCGCTGGATGACGCCTATGCCATCCAGGCCGCCTCGATCCAGCGGCGCCTGGCGCGGGGCGAACGCCGCGTCGGCGTCAAGATGGGCTTCACCAGCCGCGCCAAGATGCTGCAGATGGGGCTTTCCGACGTTATCTGGGGCCGGCTGACCGACGCCATGCAAATCGAGGAAGGCACGTCCATCGACCTGTCGCACTATGTCCATCCGCGCGTCGAGCCCGAGCTGGCGTTCTTCCTGAAAAAGCCGCTGGCCGGCAAGGTGACCGGCCCCGAGGCGCTGGCCGCCGTCGAGGCCATCGCCCCCGCGCTGGAAATCATCGACTCGCGCTACAAGGATTTCAAGTTCACCCTGCCCGAAGTCATTGCCGACAACGCCTCGTCCAGCAGTTTCGTCATCGGCGCCTGGCGCGATCCGGCCATCGACTTCGGCAATCTGGGGCTTACCTTGAACATCGGCGGACGCGCCGTCCAGGTCGGTTCCACCGCCGCCCTGCTGGGCCATCCCCTGCGCTCGCTCATCGCCGCGGCACGCGTGGCGGCGCAGGCGGGCGAGCCGCTGCAGGCCGGCTGGATCGTCATGGCCGGCGGAGCCACCCCCGCCGAATGGATCAAGCCGGGGCAATACATCTCCATCGACATGGAGCAACTGGGCCGGGCGGGTTTCCACACCCTGGACTGAACAGCCCGCGCACACGGAATCACCGCGACCCAATTCTGGAGCATTCAATGAACGACAAAGTAAAGGTAGCCATCATCGGCCCCGGCAATATCGGCACCGACCTCATGATCAAGGTCATGCGCAACAGCAAGCACCTGGAAATGGGCGCCATGGTGGGCGTCGACCCCGCCTCGGACGGCCTGGCGCGCGCGCAGCGGCTGGGCGTCGCAACCACGGCCGAAGGCCTGGACGGCCTGCTCAAGCTCGACGTCTTTCCGGACATCGACATTGTGTTCGATGCCACGTCGGCGGGCGCGCATGCCCGCCACAACCAGGTGCTGCAGGAGCACGGCGTCCAGGTCATCGACCTGACCCCCGCCGCCATCGGCCCCTACGTCATCCCGGCCATCAACCTCGAGGCCGAAAACGCCAGCAATATGAATATGGTCACCTGCGGCGGGCAGGCCACCATTCCCATGGTGGCGGCCGTATCGCGCGTGGCCAAAGTGCACTACGCCGAAATCGTCGCCTCCATCTCCAGCAAGTCGGCCGGCCCCGGCACGCGCGCCAACATCGACGAATTCACCGAAACCACGCGCAGCGCCATCGAGAAGCTGGGCGGCGCCGAACGCGGCAAGGCCGTCATCATCCTCAATCCGGCCGAACCTCCGCTCATCATGCGCGACACGGTCTTCGTGCTGTCCGAGCTGGCAGACCAGGCCAAGGTGGAAGAAAGCATAGAGAAAATGGTGGCCACCGTGCAGGCCTACGTTCCGGGCTACCGCCTGAAGCAGCAGGTTCAATTCGACGTCATCGATCCGGCCAAGCCTCTCAATGTGCCGGGCATAGGTCTGCGCCACGGGCTGAAAACCTCGATCTACCTGGAAGTCGAAGGCGCCGCCCACTATCTGCCCTCGTACGCCGGCAACCTCGACATCATGACTTCCGCCGCCCTGGCCTGCGGCGACCTGATGGCACGCCGACGCCAGGACTCCGGCCTTTCACGCACACGCAAGGAGGCCGTGTAATGGCCGCGAACAAAAAACTCTATATCTCCGACGTCACCCTGCGCGACGGCAGCCACGCCATCCGTCATCAATACAGCATCGCCAACGTCGAGGCCATCGCCACCGCGCTCGACCTGGCCGGCGTCGACAGCCTGGAAGTCGCCCATGGCGACGGGCTCGAAGGCTCGAGCTTCAATTACGGCTTCGGCGCGCACAGCGACGTGGAATGGATCGAGGCCGCCGCCGAATGCGTCAAGCAGGCGAAAATCGCCACCCTGCTGCTGCCCGGCATCGGCACCACGCACGACCTGCGCCGCGCCTACGACGCGGGCGCGCGCGTCGTGCGGGTTGCCACGCACTGCACCGAAGCGGACGTCTCGCGCCAGCATCTCGAATATGCCCGCGAACTGGGCATGGACCCGGTGGGCTTCCTGATGATGAGCCACATGACCACGCCCGCCAACCTCGCCAGACAGGCCAAGCTCATGGAAGACTACGGCGCCACCTGCGTATACGTGGTCGATTCGGGCGGCGCGCTGGGCATGAACGACGTGCGCGACCGCTTCCGCGCCTTCAAGGACGTACTCAAGCCCGAAACCCAGACCGGCATGCACGCCCACCACAACCTGAGCCTGGGCGTGGCCAACTCCATCGTGGCCGTCGAGGAAGGCTGCGACCGCATCGACGCCAGCCTGGCCGGCATGGGCGCCGGCGCCGGCAATGCACCGCTGGAAGTCTTCATTGCCGCGGCCGAACGCCTGGGCTGGAACCATGGCTGCGATCTTTACAAACTCATGGACGCCGCCGACGACCTGGTGCGCCCGCTGCAGGACAGGCCGGTGCGGGTCGATCGCGAAACCCTGGCCCTGGGCTATGCCGGCGTGTACTCCAGCTTCTTGCGCCACGCCGAAGTCGCCGCCGCCAAATACGGCCTGAAAACCGTCGACATCCTGGTGGAACTGGGCCGGCGCAAGATGGTGGGCGGCCAGGAAGACATGATCGTCGACGTCGCGCTCGACCTGCTTGCCGCCCAACCTCCCGCAACCCAATTGAAAACCGCATAAGGAGAGCCGCCTGCCATTCAACTTTCTTTGCGACATGCTCACGGTCGATCCATCGACCATTGCAACCTAAAAATAATCGTTCCCTGGAGAAGACATTGAAAAAAGCATTACTGACGGCATTGGCCACCGCGTGCCTGGCCACGACAACCATGGCGAGCCATGCCGCCGAACCGTTCAAGATCGGCCTGATCATCCCCATGACAGGCCCCTTCGCCTCGACCGGCAAGCAGGTCGAAGCCGGCGCCCGGCTGTACATGCAGCAGAACGGCGACAACGTGGACGGCCGCCAGATACAGCTCATCGTCAAGGACGATGGTGGCATCCAGCCTGAAACCACCAAGCGCCTGGCTCAAGAGCTCGTCGTGCAGGAAAAGGTCAATGTGATCGCCGGCTTCGGCCTGACGCCGCTCGCCTTCGCCGCGGCGCCCATCGCCACGCAATCCAAGACGCCCATGATCGTCATGGCGGCCGGCACGTCGTCCATCATGCAGAAGTCGCCGTACATCGTCCGCACGTCCATGACACTGCCCCAGACCACCGCGCCCCTGGCCGACTGGGCCGCCAAGAACCCCAACTCCCACATCAAGTCGGTCGTGACGCTGGTGTCCGACTTCGGCCCGGGCCACGATGCCGAGAAGGTCTTCACCAAGCGCTTTACGGAAGGCGGCGGCAAGATCCTGGGCAATCTGCGCATCCCGCAGCAGAACCCCGACTTCTCGCCGTTTCTGCAGCGCGTCAAAGACCTGAAGCCCGATGCCGTCTTCGTCTTCGTTCCCTCGGGCCAGGGCAGCACGCTGATGAAGCAGTTCGCGCAGCGCGGGCTGGCCGCCGCGGGCATCAAGCTGATCGCCACAGGCGACGTGCTGGACGACGACCTGCTGCCCAGCATGGGCGACGAGGTGCTGGGCAGCATCACCTCCCAGCATTACTCGGCCGCCCACGACTCGCCTGAGAACAAGGCTTATGTCGCCGCACTCAGGAAGCTCACCAACAACAGCATGCGCCCCAACTTCATGTCGGTGGGCGGCTACGACGGCATGCATCTGATCTATGCGGCGCTGAAAAAAGCCGGCCCCAATGCCACGGGCGACCAGCTTCTGGCCGCCATGAAGGGCGCCAGTTGGATGAGCCCGCGCGGCCCGGTCAGCATCGATCCTGAAACCCGCGACATCATCCAGAACGTGTATATCCGCAAAGCCGAAAGGGTCAACGGCGAAATCTACAACGTGGAATTCGACAAGATCGAGCACTTCAAGGATCCAGGCGTCTAAACCTGCTTCCCATCGCGTCCCGCCGGCTATTTATTGCCTTTGCGGGACGCGCCGAGCGCCGCCTGCGGCAGGGCGCGCCGGCCGGTCACATGCACGACGTCATCGTCAGGCGCCGCGCCTTCGGCATTCACGAAGCCGCGCAAAAGGCGCAGGAATGGCTCCTGCTCGTCCGGCGCAAGGCGGGCAAGCAACTGGTTCTTCATGTTCTGGATGCCGCTTTGCATGCCTTGCAGCACCTCTTTGCCAGTACGGGTCAGGGACAAACGCCGCTGACGGCGTTTTTCTATATAAAGCTCGCGCACGATCAGGCCCTTGGCCTCGAGCCGAACCGCGGTTTCGGCCGTGGTCGAGTTGTCCAGAGCCACCAGTTTGGCCAGCGTTACCTGGTCGATACCGGGGTTTTCATCCAGCGCCACCAGCAAGGCGTATTGCAGCGGCGTCAGGCTGTCGCGGCCGACATTGTCGTAGAACGACGCCACCACGATCTGCTGGGCGCGGCGCAGCAAATGCCCCGGATGGTCATTCAATTCATGGGGGATCCGCTGCGCGGCGGCTTCGGGCGCCCCCGCGTCCGACTGGCCGGTCGTTCCCGGCGCCATCGGCAGCCCCCGGCGGCTCTTGGACTGCTTGCCTGCCTCACCGGTTGCCTTGCCCTTGCCCGCGCCGCCGCGACTGTCTTCTTTTGCTGTATTCCTGGATCGGGCGGTCATGGGCATAGGACGGCTTGCTTGTGAAATGACGAGGTTGCTATGACATGGCGGGAGCGCGCTCGCGCTGTTCATCAGCCACCATGGCCTGCAGCACGCGCCGCCCGCGTATGGGGCCGCTATCGACGGTAATGGCGGTCTGGACGGGATTATCGCATTCATCGGGGGTCAGCGCCGACTGCTGCAGTTCGACCACCACCTTGTCCTCGTTGTGCGTGGCGCCCACGGCTTCCTGGATATAGCGTGTCAGGAATTCGTCGTCCTGGCGGAAATTGCGCACGAAGGCCCAGAAATAATGCGTGGAACTCGCGGTTTCGGGCGTGGCCAGATGCATGACGCAGCCCGTGATCTCGCCCAGGCCGTCGCCCTCGTGCAGCGCCCGGCAGCCGACCTCGATCACGCAGATCGACGGCGCATGGTAATTGACCGTATGCCAGCGATGGATGGGCTTGGTGTATTTGCCCAGGTAGGTGTAGAACGGCGGCGCCATGGCGCCCACGACGTCCCGATGCACGCGAACGACACTGCCCTGCTGGGACACTTCGATGGGCGACTCGGCCACCGCCGCATTGCCGATGGTGCGGCCATGCACAAAGGCCACATGCGAAAGATCGAGCAGGTTGTCGTTGAGCAGGCGGTAGTCGGCCTGCAAATGGCAATAACCCTGGCTGGGGATCCACTCGGGGTTATCCAGCCGGCTCATGTCCGGCACAAGAGCGGGATCGGCCTGCTCGGGATCGCCCATCCATATCCATAACAGCCGGTCGCGCTCGATAACGGGAAACGACCGGACACAGGCGGAAGCGGGGATTTTTTCCTGGCCCGGGATGCGCGTGCACTGCCCTTGCCCATTGAACGCCATGCCGTGGTACCCGCAAACGACCTGGTCGTTTTCCACGTAGCCGAAGGAAAGCGGCAGCCGCCGGTGGGCGCAGCGGTCTTCCAGCGCGGCGACGGTATCGTCGCCGCGGCGATACAGCACAACGGCTTTTCCCAGGAATTTGCGGGCCAGCAGCCCGCCTTGGACTTCGGAAGAAAAAGCCGCCACATACCAAGCATTTTCAGGCCACATCATTCATTCTCCAGAGTGTGATTATTAATGGCGAATATCCATTACGTATACTTAATGGAAAGTGTAGACAAGGGCGGGCATTCGGGCAAGCCCGACCGCCCCCGCGTTTACCCTTACGAAACCCGCGGGCTGGTCGCCGCATCGCCCGCTTGCCACGCGGCTCGGCCGGAAAAGAGTGGAAAATTTACGTGGCGTTCATGTGCCGAATGCGGGATGATGTGGTTGCGCAAGGATGCGCGATACGGCACAAAGGCGCGGGCAGATGCGGGCGAATGCGCGCGGCGCGCCCAGGCTCAAGGAAACCCGCTATGGAAATGACACCCATCTACACGCCGCAATCGCAAAGCGAAGCAACGGTGATTGCGGCGCTCATGGATGCGCACGATATCCGGTATGTCATGCAGGGACAGGCTTTCGGGTCGATGTATCCAGGCCCGCTGTCGGTCAGCCTGAACGAAAGCATATTGCTGGTGGCCCATGAAGATGCCGAGCTGGCGCGTGAACTGCTGGAACCCTTCATGCGTGACGGCGTCTAGCCCTGACCGGCGACCCTGCTAGAAGGCGTCGACCTTCCATTCGTAATCGACGGCCACTTCGCCCAGAATGCGCAGGCGTTCGTCGGCGCCCTTTTCCAGCGCTTCCTGCAGCCGCTTGTTGAAGCCTTCCAATGTAGACTTGGCGCGATCCGCGAAGTCGGGATCGACGGCCTGGTCTTCGTACTTGATGACGTAGGTCTGCGCCGCCACGCCCACCACGAAATACAGGCCGGCGTTTTGCGGATCGGACTTCATGAGGTTGAACGCTTCTTTGTAGAAGACCTTGAATGAGTCGCTCCCCGACTCTGAACGCTCAAAACGTTGCGCGATTTCTTTAAACGTCATTTCGTGACAGCTCCACATCAAAACAGGATCGGAATGCCGGCAGGATCACCCACTTGGGGCCTGGCTGGCGCAAACGCCGGACGGCATCGAAAAACCAAAAAAATTACAGTAACACAAGCGGCCGGCGCCACCAAACACGCGGCCGCCGCCCGGCAACAGCCCGGCCGGACGCGCGGCGGAATCAAAGCCTGGCCAGCAGTTGACGCAGGTGGGCGGCGCCCGTCTTGCCTTTGTACGCTCCTTTCCAAAGCCTGGAAATCATTCCCTCGTACACTTTCAGCGCCTCGGGCGCCGCGGTGATCGTGGCGATGCCATTGCGCACATTGGGCAACGCCCCCATGTGAAAAGGGCTGACCGCCAATATCTTGTGCTTCGCTCCGACGAAGATCTGGTAGGTCGAGGACGGCATGGAATCGTCGACCAGGCCGATCTGCACGTTCAAAGGCTCGCTTTCCATGAGGTCGGCCATGCGGCTCACCTCGTGGCGCGCGGCTTTGCGGCGTTCGGTGCGTACGCTCGCAGGCAGGTTGGTGCGCCCCACCAGGCCGATTTGCATGAAATGCTCGAGCTCTTGCAGACCGATCAGGCTCAGTACGTGGGGATGGCGTTCTTCGAATGAATGCTTGCGCTCGATGATGAGCCGGATGACCTCATCGACCTCTTTGGACTTGAGCACCCCGCCGACCTGGGCCGGCGTGGCTTCAAGCAGCATGGTGCGCAGATGCTCCAGATAGCTGTCGGACGTGAGCAGCAGGGAGATGGGCTCGAAATGCGCGAAAATACGCTCCGATGCCCGCTCGATTTGATGCATGCGCTCGAAAAAGCCCCAGGCGTTGGCGTAGTATTCGACCTCGACGCCCAGCAGCGAGGCAATGGAGGTGCCCAGCAAATGGGCCAGCCGCTCGAGCATTTCGATCTTGACGATCTCGCCCTTTTCCATGCGATAGACCGCCGCGCGCGAAACGCCAAGGCGCTCGGCGACGTCTTCGGCCTGCAGCGACGCGCCGATGCGGTAGGCGCGCAGGCGGTCGCCCAAAGACACATAGTCCACCGACGACTTGAATCTTTTGATACTGGCGTCCATTTTCCCTTACCACCCTTCTTTCTTGTTTGACCGCACAGGCGCCAGGCCGCTATTTATCGTAATGGTATGCCGTGATGCCGCCATGGGCTTGCGACCAGCCGGCCGGATCATCCAGGAATTCGGACAATTCCTTCAGTGCCGCGCCATCCAGGCGGCCCTGCTCGCGCGCCACGGCAAGCACGTCGCGCCAGGTGGCCAGCGCATGCACGCGCAGCTTCAAGGCGTCCAGAATATGGCGGTTGGGAAATGCCGCATAATCGAAAACCACGAATAAATCTTCCACGATCGCGCCGGCGGCGGCAAGCGCCTTGCAGAACGCCACCTTGGACTGGCCCGCGGCCATCAGGTCGTCCACCATCAGCACCTTGTCGCCCGGCTTGACCACACCCACGATGCGGGTCTGCCCCGCCTGCTTCTTGCGCACGTACTCCAGCGGCAGATCGAGCGCCTCGGCCATCCAGGCCGCCAGCGCAATACCGCTGGCCTCGCCGCCTGCCACCGAAACCACGCCCTGCAGGGCGCCCTGCTCTCGCAGCAGGCGCAGGCCTCGGGAAACCAGGTCGCGGCGCACCGCGGGAAAGGAAATGAGGCGGCGGCAATCCATATACACGGGACTGGCCCATCCGGACGGCAGCCGGAAGGGTTCGTCCCGGCGCGCCATGACGCAACCGGTATCGAACAGCGCCGCGGCAACCGCGCGGCCGCATTCACTCGGCGAGTAGGCGTCTGTCATGATCAGGAGTTCTCCTTGGGCGCGGCGGCGGGAAGCTCGGCGCCGGCATGTTTGTCGTAGGCCCAGGGCTGGGTCAGGACTTCATGACGCAAGGCCTGGTCGAGCTGAACCTGCGTCATCAGCTTGCGCGCCAGCACCACCTCGCGCACGCTCGTGCCCTTGGCGTAGGCCTCGGCCGCCACCGACGTCGCCGCCTCATAGCCGATGTAGGGGTTCAAGGCCGTGACCAGGGAAATCGAGTTTTCCATGTTGGAAAGCAGCTTCTCGCGATTGGCCGTAATGCCCTTGATGCACAGATCGGCCAGGGTGTAGCAGCCGCTGGTCAGGTACTTGAAGCTGCGGAACAGGGCGTGGGTGATGATGGGCTCGAAGGCATTGAGCTGCAATTGCCCGCCCTCGGCGGCGAAGGTGACGGTCAGGTCGTTGCCGAACACTTCGAAGGCTATCTGGTTGACCACTTCGGGGATGACCGGGTTGACCTTGCCCGGCATGATCGATGAGCCGGCCTGCATGGGCGGCAGGTTGATTTCGCCGAAGCCCGCTCGCGGGCCGCTGGACAGCAGGCGCAAGTCGTTGCATATTTTGGACAGCTTGACGGCAATGCGCTTGAGCACCCCCGACAACTGCACGAAGGCGCCGCAGTCCTGCGTGGCCTCGATCAGGTTCGGCGCCGTGATCAGCTCGATGCCCGTAATGCGTTTCAGGGCTTCCAGCGCCTTGGCCGCGTAGGCGGGGTGCGCGGTAATGCCGGTGCCGATGGCCGTCGCGCCAAGATTGATTTCGTGGATGAGCAGCTCGGCCTCGCGCAGGCGGGCCATGTCTTCTTCCAGCATCAAGGCATACGTGGAAAACTCCTGTCCCAGCGTCATGGGCACGGCGTCCTGCAACTGCGTGCGGCCTATCTTGAGCATGTCGGCGAACTCCAGGGCCTTGGCCGCGAACTCGCCGCGCAAATGCTCCATGGCTTCCAGCAGGCGGTGAATGCCCAGGCAGGTGGCGATGCGTATGGCCGTGGGATACACGTCGTTCGTGCTTTGCGCCATGTTCACATCCTCGTTCGGATGCAGGTATTGATATTCGCCGCGCTGATGGCCCATGATTTCCAGCGCCCGGTTGCAGATGACCTCGTTGGCATTCATATTGGTGGAAGTTCCCGCCCCGCCCTGAATGACGTCGACCACGAACTGGTCTTCCAGGGCGCCCTGGCGGATTTCCTCGCAGGCCGCCACAATGGCCTTGTATTTGTCGGCCGGCAGCAGCCCCAGGCCGTAATTGGCCTCGGCCGCGGCCTCTTTGACGGCGGCCAGCGCGAAAACCAGTTGCGGATACGCCGATACCGGAATGCCCGAGATCTGGAAGTTCTCTTTGGCTCGTAGCGTATGCACCCCGTAATACACATCGGCGGGAACCTCACGGTTTCCGAGTAAATCGTGTTCGGTACGAAACAGCTTCATATATCCTCTTGTCCGATTAGGGCCTGTCAATGTTGAAAAGGGCCGCATGAACCGGCCCTATCCGCCTTTCGCGCTGGCTGGCGCCGCCGCCTTGGCCTGCGGCAGCTCGTCGAGCGCATCGCTCAAAACTTGAACCCCCAGCATGAAGTCATCGATTTCCATGGCTTCCTGGGGATTATGCGACCCGTTCTGGTTGCGCACAAACAGCATGCCGCTTGGAATGCCGGCATTGGCGAACAGCGACGCGTCGTGGCCGGCCCCGCTGGGAATCACCTCGAAAGGAACGTTCTCTTGGGAGCAGGCGTTCGACAACACCTTGCAGATGCCGTCGTCCATGGTCGCCGGTTCGCTGAGCAGGCGGCGATCGAACTCGAAGCGCACACCGCGTTCACGGCTGATTGCCGTGCACTCGGCGCGCATCAGTTGATAAAACGCCTCCAGCGTATCGGTGCTTTTGCTACGGGCCTCGATACTGAAGTTTACTCGCCCCGGAATGCGGGAAATGGAATGCTCGGCCGGATCGGTATTGACCACGCCGGCGGTCACCACCAGATCGGTGCCCCGCTCGAGCAAGACACGCCAGTGCTCGTCCAGGCGCATGATGAGATCGGCCACCGCGAACATGGCGTCGTGCCGCAGCCAGCGCGGCACCACGCCCGAATGCTGGGCATCGCCCAGGCAGACGATATGATTGTGGCGGATATTGCCGCGTATGCCCGAAACCACGGCCAAGGGCAATTCGCGCGCCACCATCACCGGCCCCTGCTCGATGTGCACTTCCAGATAGGCCTTGACGCGGGACGTGTCGAACAGCACCTCGCCGGCGCGCACGGCGGCCACGTCGGCCCCGGCCTTTTCCATGTACTCGGCCAGCGTGGCCCCCGTGGCGCGTTGAGTCAGGGCCAGGTCGGCCTCGCTCAATTTGCCCAGCAAGGCGCTGGAACCCATATAGGCCTTGCCGAACCAGGCGCTTTCTTCGCCCCGGAACGCCACGGTTTCCAACGGCAATGCATCGTCGCGGCCTTCGCGCTGGCGCGCGATGAGGCACAGCAGCCCGGCCACGACACCAGCCAGGCCATCGTAATTGCCGCCCTGGGGCACCGAATCGATGTGCGAGCCCACCCAGGCCACGGCGTCGGCGTCCTTGGTGCCGGGGCGGCGGAACACCAGATTGGCGGCGCGGTCGGCCTCGACTTCCAGCCCCTCGGAAAGCGCCAGCTCGCGCAGGTAGTCGCCGGCGGCGGATTCGCCTTTGCCAAAGCTTTCACGCGTGACGCCCACACCGTCGAACGTCAGTTCGCGCACGTCGGCGAAGATTTTTTCCGCCAGAGACCGAAACTGAAGAAGATCCATGATGACGGTTCCCTAACCCGACTGCTGGGCAAAGCGGAGCCAGCGATCCGACAATTGACGATCCAGCTTGACCTGGCCGGTCAGGGCGTGGATGTCCTCGACACCCATTTCCTGGCACAAGCCGTGCAGGCCGTCGATGATCTTCTGCATGATGCCCGGATCGATGAACGACGCCGTGCCGACCTGAACCGCGCTGGCGCCCGCCAGCATGAACTCCATCACGTCCTCGGCCGTGCGGATGCCGCCGCAGCCGATGATGGGAATGCGCACGCTGCGATAGCATTGATGCACCATCCGCACGGCAATCGGCTTGATGGCCGGGCCCGAAAGGCCGCCCATGACATTGCCCAGCTTGGGCTTGCGGGTGCGCACGTCGATCGACATGCCCAGCATGGTGTTGCCCATGACGATGGCGTCGGCGCCCGCTTCCTCGGCGGCCTTGGCCACCGCCGCCACATTCGAGGCATTGGGCGTCAGCTTGGCCCAGAACGGATGATGGGTGCTGCGGCGTATGGCGCTGACCACCCTGTAGGTGGAATCCACGTCCATGGCGAAGGCCATGCCGTCCGCCTCCAGGTTAGGGCAGGAAATATTGGCCTCGATCACCGCCACTTCGGGCAGCGACATGGTCGCCACGGCCTCGGCGAATTCATCGACCGTATCGGCCGAAATGGAAACGACGACCGGGGTGCCGAACTTGGTATAGGGCGGCAGCACCTTGCTGCGGTAGTAATCCAGCCCTTTGCTGGGAATGCCTATGGAATTGAGCATGCCGCTGGGCGTTTCCGCCACGCGCGGCGTGGGGTTGCCGGCGCGGCTTTTGGGGGAGACGCTTTTGATGACCAAGGCGCCCAGATTGCCGAAATCCAGCGCCTCGCTGTATTCGATGGCAAAGCAGCCCGACGCGGGCATGACGGGGTTGCGCAAGCATAGGTCGCCCACCCTGACTTTAAGATTAGCCAAACTCCACCTCCCCAACCACGTCGCGTATGGAAAACACCGGGCCTTCGCGGCATACGCGCAGAAACTGCTTGTCGCCCTCGATATCGAACATGCGGACACAGGACAGGCACACGCCCATGCCGCAAGCCATGCGCTGTTCCATGGCCACCTCGCCCCGCGTTTGCGGGTAGTCCTGCAGCACGCGCTGCAACAGCATGAGCAGCCGGTGCGAACCACAGGTGTAGACGACGTCATGGGGGTTTTCGTCGAGCAGGCGGCGCACCAGCGCTTCCACGGCTTCGACCGACGACGTGCCGTCGCTGTCGTAGACGCAATGCACCTGGGCGGGCGCGCCCCGCAGGAATTCGTCGCGCATCAAGTCCTTGGGCTCGCGGGCCGACATGATGGCGGTGATCTCGATGCCCGCGCCGGCCGCGTATTGCAGCAACGGGGCCATGGTGGCCAACCCGACGCCGCGCGCCAGAACCAGGATGCGCTTGAACTGAGGCTCCAGGACGAAGGTGTTGCCCAGCGGGCCGACGATTTCCATGGAATCGCCCACCCCTAGGGAGGACATGGCCAGGGTGCCCACGCCCGTTACGTTGTACAGGAATTCGATGGTGCCGGGCTCGGGGCCGACCCCATACACGCTCATGGGGCGCAGCAGAAACGGCTGCTGCGTATCGGTAACCGGGCACTTAAGCTGATAAAACTGACCCGGGCGGGTAGCCGCCGCCAGGTCGGACTGCGCCGAAAGACGCAAATACTTGTATCTATCATTCACCCAGCGATGCTCGACGACCTCGCACCGATGGGATGCCACGTTCTCCGCGTTCCGATGAAAACAAGCCTTATCGGTCATGGAGTTTCCTCACTCAAAAATACAGCCGCCGGAAGGCGGAAGCCCTCCGGCATTGGACAAGACAGCTTTACTCCAGTTCCACGCCCTTGAGCTCGGGAATCAGGAATATGGTTGCAATCATGTCGATGACATAGATGGCGGCCAGCAGGGCGATGGCCGTGTGGAACGAATACATGGCAGCCAGTCCGCCCACCACGACGGGCCCGAAGCCGCCGACGGCCCGGCCGATATTGAACAGCGTGTTTTGCGCCGTGCCGCGTGCTTCGGTGGGATAGGCTTCGGACATCAATGCGCCGTAGCCGCCCAGCATGCCGTTCACGAACACGCCCATCAAGGCGCCGCACCACAGCATGGTGATGGGGTCGGTCAGGCGCGAGTAGACCAGCACCATGATGACCGCGCCGGCCTGGAACAGCAGGAAGCTGGGCTTGCGGCCGATACGGTCGGCCAGTTGGCCGAACACCCAGATGCCGATGGCCATGCCGATGATGGTCACCGATGTCCAGACCGCCGATTTGGTCAGGTTGAAGCCCATTTGCTTGGCCAGGTAGCTGGGCATCCAGATCATGATGCCGTAATAGCCGAAGTTCTGCACCGAGCACAAAATGGCGATGCCGATGCTGACCTTGGTGGTCTTGGCATCTTTGACCAGCAGCTTGAATGCACGGCTATTGCCCTTTTTCTCGACGCTGCGCACGAAGACTTCGGGCTCATGCAGGCGGCTGCGGACAAACCAGGCAACCAGCGCGGGCAGGACACCCACGATGAACATGCCGCGCCAGCCAATGTGCGGCAGCAGCAGCGGCGTGACGATGGCGGCGGCCAGCACGCCCGCTTGCCAGCCCAGGGCCACATACGACGACACGCGGCCGCGCTGCTTGGCGGGCCAGGCTTCGGCGGCCAGCGCCATGCCGATGCCGAACTCGCCGCCCAGGCCGATACCGGCGATGGTCCGGTACACCAGCAGATCCCAGTAGCCCTGCGCGAACGCGCACAAGCCGGTGAAGACGGCAAACAGGACGATGGTCCAGGTCAGAACCCGCACCCGGCCGTAGTAATCGCTGAGCGCCCCGAAGACGAGGCCGCCGACGACGGCGCCGATGAGAGTCCAGGTAACCAGCGAACCCGCCTGGCCCGGCCCCAAGTGCAGGTCGGCCGAAATGGCGGCCAGCATGAAACCGAGGATCAGCAGGTCGAAACCATCCATGGCATAGCCAAGGGTGGAGCCCGCCAGCGCTTTCCAGCCGTAGCTGGTGACTTTATCGGGATTGGCGGTCATGCTTGCCGCCGAAGTTGTTCTAGCTTCCACTTTTTATTGCTCCTGTGATAGATGCTTGTTTAGCCGCCGCACGCCCGGCAGACAGAGACTTCCGGAACAGCTTTGTATATATTTCGATCTTAATCTTATTTTTGAGATTTTCGCACAAAAAAATAATAAGTGGAAACCCTAGGTTACGGATTCAGCAGGCTTCGCCATCCACTTAAAATCACCGAACGTTGCTCAACATGCATTGATTTTCCTCCATTATTGGACTTCTTCGGGCAACGCCACCCCGAAGGTCGGCACCTGCGTCGAAGCGGCTTATGCCAGGTTTCGCCGCGCATGGCGGCGTCCAGCCAACGCTCCCAGCAACAGCAGCAGGCAGCCGATAAGCACGGCGTACACATAAATAGCCATTTCCAGGCCCACGCGGTCGGCCAGCAAACCGACCGCCACGATGGGCGCGGTGGCGCCAATGTAGGCGCACAGGAAATACGTGGACATATTCGCGGTACGCCGGTTTTCGTCGACGCTGATCCCCGCGATCACGGCCGAGCTCATGAACGAAAACCCCTGGCCCACGCCCCCGGCAATCATGCCGACCGCCAGCACGACGACGTTGTGCGTTGCCACGCCCACGGAAAGCAGGGTGACCGCCGCCGCGAACCCCAGCATGCCCAGCACCATGCCTTTGAACGGCGCGATGTTGCGCTGGGTCAACTGGATGACGGTGCACGCCAAAGCCATCAGGAAAAACGCCGCCCCCACCACCAGCGGCCCCTTCCAGGGCAGAACTTCCCGCAACAAAGACGGCACCATCGAGGCGAACAGACTGCCGACGGCAAAGGTGGCGAAGCCCGCGCCGCAGGCCAGGAAAAACGTGGGTCGTTTGGAAGGGTTGGGCAGAGCCAGTTGAGGCCGGATGGAAAGCGGCGCGCGCGCGCCGAAGGGCCCCAGCAAGTGGGCCCGGTACCGCACGGCCAGGGCGATATTGCACCCCGCGGCCACGAAGATCACCAGGTACGGCAGCACCAGGGGCTGCACGCCCGTCTGGGCCAGCGCGCCGCCGACGACCGGACCCAGACCGAAAGCCACGCTGATGCCCATCGAGGTGGTCACCGACGCCACGTGCCTGTCGCGTTGCGGGTGGGCTTCGGCCAGGGCCACGGCGCTGGCCGTGGTCAGCAAGCCATTGCCGAAACCGATGATGAACCGCGCCACGATCAGCACCCCGACCCCCGGCGCGATGGCCGACAGGAACAGGCCCACCATGAGCAGCGACAGCGAGGTAAGGACGACGCGAAACCGGCCCAAAGCGTCAGACAGACGCCCAAAGCAGATCAGCGAGGGCAGCACGCCCACCATATACGCGGTAAAGATATAACTTAGCGCGCTGGGCGGAATGTTCCAGGCTGTCTGGTACAACGGGTACAAAGGCGTAGGCAGCGAGCTGACCGAAAAGCACAAGCTGAGCGCCACCGCCACTGCAATAAAACCGCCCCAGCGATCAAGCTTGCCCGGCATCGCACCTGTCATGTACACGTCCCATTAAACACAAGGCGTAATTATATATGCCCCATGCTGGGAGCGCGGGCGGTGCAAGGCCTCTAAGCGCCATGTGTACGCTCGAATTCCTGCTTGCCCTCGGCATCCAGCGCGGCGAACTCGCCGTCCGACAGCGCCAGGCCCGCGGCGGAAATGTTTTCCCGCAGATGGGCCACGCTGGACGTGCCCGGAATCGGCAGAATGACCGGGCTGCGCCTGAGCACCCAGGCCAGCGCCACCTGGCTGGCGGAAACGCCCCGCTTCTTGGCGATGCCGTCCAGCAGCGATCCCGATTTGGCCAGGGCGCCCGCCGCCAGAGGGTGCCAGGGAATGAAGCCTATGCCCTGCTGTTCGCAATAGTCCAGCACCGCCTCGCTGCTGCGGTCGATGAGGTTGTAGCGGTTTTGCACCGTGGCGACCTTGAAATGCGCGGACGCCGCCTGGATGTCGTCGACGCTTACCTCGCTCAGGCCCGCATGGCGGATAAGGCCTTCTTTTTGCATCTGCGCAATGCAATCGAACTGCTCGTCGCGCGGCACTTTGGCATCGACCCGGTGCAGTTGCCACAGGTCGATCCGCTCGAGTCCAAGACGGCGCAAGCTCATCAATACGCACTGGCGCAAATACTCGGGCCTGCCCAGCGGCGCCCAGATATCGGGGCCATGGCGGGTCAGCCCGCCCTTGGTCGCCACGACGATGCCGGTATACGGATGCAAGGCCTCGCGGATAAGGTCTTCGCTGACATACGGGCCATAGCTGTCGGCGGTATCGATGAAATTCACGCCCAGTCCCGGCAGGGCCTCCAGCGTGCGCAGCGCCTCGGGGCGATTGGCCGGCTCGCCCCATATGCCTTTGCCGGTTATGCGCATGGCGCCAAAGCCAAGACGGTGGACGGGCAAATCGCCGCCCACTTCAAACAGACCGCTGGAAGTTGCTGAAATAGCGCTATTCATGGGGTATGCTCCACGTTGAGACCGGCAGCGGCGCGCATCGCAAACCGCAACGCTGGCTGCTGCCGGAAAAATCTGACATTGCACGGGAAATGCCTGGTTCCAAAGAAGTACAGCCGGGAAGCTCCCGTGTCAACTTCAACCCGCCATACTCATAACAACACCAGGAGATCGCCATGACCACCATTTCAATGCTCATCAACGGCCAAAAAAAGCAGGCCGGCAACGGCGCCACGTTCGAACGAAAAAACCCGCTTGACGGCAGCGTCGCCACCGTCGCTCCGGCCGCGACCATCGAAGACGCCATTGCCGCGGTGGAAGCCGCCGGCAAGGCCTTTCCCGCCTGGTCGGCCATAGGCCCCAACGAGCGCCGGGCGCTGCTTTCCAAAGCCGCCAGCGCCCTGGAAGCCAAGACCGACGCGTTCATCGCCGCCATGGCCGGCGAAACCGGCTCGTCCGCCATGTGGGCGGGCTTCAACGCCCATCTGGCCGCCAGCATGCTGCACGAGGCCGCCGCGCTGACCACTCAGATCAGCGGCGAGGTCATCCCCTCCGACGTTCCCGGCAACCTGGCGATGGGGCTGCGCCAGCCGGCGGGCGTCGTGCTGGGCATGGCCCCCTGGAACGCCCCCGTCATTCTTGGCGTGCGGGCCATCGCCACGCCTCTGGCCTGCGGCAATACCGTCGTGCTGAAAGGCTCTGAAATCTGCCCCGCCACCCACGGCCTCATCATCGAAGCCATACAAGAAGCCGGTCTGCCCGACGGCGTCGTCAACTTCATCACCAACGCCCCGGCCGACGCGGGCCCGCTGGTCGAAGCCATGGTCGCCCATCCTGCCGTGCGCCGCGTGAACTTCACCGGCTCCACCCGCGTGGGCAAGGTCATTGCCGCCGTCTGCGCCAAATACCTCAAGCCGGTGGTCCTGGAGCTGGGCGGCAAGGCGCCTCTGGTCATCCTGGACGACGCCGACATCGGCCAGGCCGTCGACGCCGCCGCCTTCGGCGCCTTTGCCAATTCGGGGCAAATCTGCATGTCCACCGAACGCATCATCGTCGACGAAAAAATCGCCGATGCGTTCATCGGGCAGCTCACCAAAAAAGCCGTCGGCCTGCCCCTGGGCGATCCGCGCAAAGGCCCGGTGGTCCTGGGTTCGGTCGTCGACATGAGCACGGTGACCCGCTGCAACGAAATCATCGACGACGCCCTCGCCAAAGGCGCCAAGCTGCTGTGCGGCGGCAAGGCCGAAAACACGCTCATGCCGGCCACGCTCATCGACCACGTCACACCGGCCATGCGGATCTACAGCGAAGAAACCTTCGCGCCCGTCAAGGGCATCGTGCGGGCCAAGGGTGTGGAAGAAGCCATTGCCATCGCCAACGACAACCCCTATGGCCTGTCATCGGCGGTCTTCGGCAAAGACGTGGGCCGGGCCTTGCAGGTAGCCAAGCGCATCGAAACGGGTATCTGCCACGTCAACGGCCCGACCGTCCACGACGAAGCGCAAATGCCGTTCGGCGGCGTCAAGGACAGCGGCATCGGACGCTTCGGCGGCAAGGCCGGCATCGAAGCCTTCACCGACCTGCGCTGGGTATCCGTGCAAACCACGCCACGCCAATACCCGTTCTAAACCCATGCCAACACAGGCCTCCCGCGCCGTCGCGGAAGGCCTGCGCCGAATTCGACCAGCCACGCCGCACCATCAAGCCTCACCATGACAACCGCTGCACCCGCTCCGCTTCCCGATTCAACCTATGCCGTCTTCCGGCTTGTCATTACGCTGATCCTCATCACACTGGGCAGCAGCGCCATGTACGTCATTGCCGTGGTGCTGCCCTCGGTGCAGGCCGACTTCGGCGTGGATCGGGCCGCCGCCTCCTTGCCCTACACCTTGCTGATGATAGGCTTCGGCCTGGGCGGCATGGTCATGGGCTGGCTGGCCGACCGCTACGGCGTCATGGTTCCGCTGCTTATCGGCGCCGTCGGCGTGGGCCTGGGCTATGCCCTGGCCGCCACGGCCGGCAACATCTGGGTCTTCGCCCTGGTGCACGGCGCGCTCATGGGTTTTGCGGGCTGCTCGGCATCGTTCGCGCCCCTTATCGCCGACACCTCGCTGTGGTTCGCGCGCCGGCGCGGCATCGCGGTGGCCGTATGCGCCAGCGGCAACTACTTGAGCGGCGCCATCTGGCCTCCCATCGTCCAGCACTTCATCTACGATCTCGGGTGGCGCCAGACCTATATCTACATGGGCCTGTTCAGCTTCGTTACCATGGCGGGCCTGGCCCTGCTGATGCATCGCAGGCCGCCTTCCGTTTCGGTGGCTCTCGCCACGCCCCGCGCCGGCCAGGCCGCTGCCGGGGCTCATGCCGCGCCCTCCCAGCGCCCGTTCGGGCTAAGCCCGGGCACGGCGCAATTCTTGTTGTGCGTAGCCGGCGTGGGCTGCTGCGTGGCCATGGCCATGCCGCAAGTCCATATCGTTGCGTACTGTTCCGACCTGGGCTATGGCGCGGCGCGCGGCGCCGAAATGCTGTCGCTCATGCTGGTCTGCGGCATCGTCAGCCGCCTTGTCTCAGGGGCCATCTGCGACCGCATCGGCGGCCTGCGCACCCTGCTGCTGGGCTCGGCCCTGCAAACCGTGGCCCTGCTGTTGTTCCTGCCGTTCGACGGCCTGGTTTCGCTGTACGTCATTGCGGCGCTGTTCGGCCTGTTCCAGGGCGGCATCGTCCCCGCCTACGCCATTATCGTGCGCGAGCATTTCCGGCCCGAAGAAGCCGGCACCCGCACCGGCACCGTCATTTCGGCCACCTTGCTGGGCATGGCCCTGGGCGGATGGATGTCGGGCAAGGTCTTCGACCTGACGGGGTCGTATCAGGCCGCCTTTCTGAACGGCATAGGCTGGAACCTGCTCAACCTGATCATCGTCGGAACGCTGCTATGGCGAACCCTGCGGCCGGGGCCGAACGGCCCGCTGGTCGCCACGGCGTAGCCACAAGCACCATACATCTAGAAATTGTCCAGCACCGCGCCCGTACTGGCCGTTGAGCAGTTATGCGCGAACTTGGCCTGCACGCCCCGCGTATAGCGCGGCGCCGGCGCTTTCCAGGCCGCCCTGCGCCTGGCGATTTCCGCGTCGGGCACATTGAGCTGGAGCAGGTGCTGGTGCGCATCGATGGTAATGGAGTCGCCTTCGTGCACCAGGGCAATGCAGCCGCCCACGGCCGCCTCGGGCGCCACGTGCCCCACCACCATGCCCCAGGTCCCCCCCCGAGAAGCGGCCATCGGTGATGAGGCCGACCGAATCGCCCAGGCCGTTGCCGATAAGCGCGCTGGTGGGCGCGAGCATTTCAGGCATGCCCGGCCCGCCCTTGGGGCCCAGGTAGCGCAGCACCATGACGTCGCCCGGCTTGATGCGGCCTTCGAGAATGGCGGCCAGCGCGCTTTGCTCGTCGTCGAAGACCCTGGCTGGCCCGGTCATGACGGGATTCTTGAGCCCGGTGATCTTGGCCACGCAGCCCTCGGTGGAAAGATTGCCCTTCAGGATGGCCAGATGGCCTTGAGGATAGAGCGGCTTGTCGAGCGGGCGGATGACGGTCTGGTCGGCCGACGGCGCGTCGGGAACGCCGGCCAGCAATTCGGCCATGGTCTTGCCGGTGATGGTCATGCATTCGCCATGGATGAGCCCCGCATTGAGCAGCATCTTCATGACTTGGGGCACGCCGCCCGCTTTGTGGAAATCGACCGCCAGGTAGTGGCCGCTGGGCTTGAGGTCGCAGATGACCGGCACGCGCAGGCGCACGCGCTCGAAATCGTCGATGGTCCACTCCACCCCGGCGGCGTGCGCAATGGCCAGGATGTGCAGCACCGCATTGGTCGAACCGCCGATGGCCATGACCACGGCCACGGCGTTTTCAATGGATTTGCGGGTAACGATGTCGCGCGGCTTGAGGTCGAGCTCGAGGGCCTTGAGCAGCACCCGCGCCGATTCGGCCGCCGACTCCACTTTTTCGTCGTACACATTGGCCATGGTGGACGAGTACGGCAGGCTCATGCCCAGCGCCTCGAACGCCGAGCTCATGGTGTTGGCGGTATACATGCCGCCGCAGGAACCCGGCCCCGGAATGGCGTGCAGCTCGATCTGCTTGAGGCCCGCGTCGCTGAGGCGGCCCGCGGCGTTTTCGCCCACAGCCTCGAACACGCTGACGATGTTCAGATCCTGGCCGTTGAGCCGGCCCGGCAATATGGTGCCGCCATACACGTAAATGGAAGGGACGTTGGCGCGCAGCATGCCCATCATGCCGCCCGGCATGTTCTTGTCGCAGCCGCCG
>JBEBXF010000002.1:0-43267 GCA_040391725.1 Eoetvoesiella caeni
CGGCGTCCTTGTCGTTCAAGCTATCGTTCAATCCACCACTCGATTCGCCGCCAGGCTTGCCGTTCGCAAAGCCGGCCTCCTTTCCTTCCAACGCCTCCGGTGCGGCTTCGGGCTCCAACTGCGGCAACTCCAGCCCGCGCAGCGCCGCGGGCAGCGGACCGCCATGGGCCCAGTCCAGCAACTCCACGGTATGCACGATGGGAACGCCGCTGTAGAGGCCGATTTGGGTAATGCAGCCAATATTGCCCGCCGCCACGATTTGCGGTTCGGTACGGGAAATATTGGCGGCCTTGCGCTCGCCAAGCTGCGCGGCCATGGCCGGCTGCAGCAGGTTGTAGGTGCCGGCCGAGCCGCAGCAGAAGTGAGCCTCGGGTATATCGACCACCTGGAATCCCGCCTTGCGCAGCAAGGATCGAGGCTGGGCGGTCACCTTCTGCGCGTTGCGCAGCGAACAGGCATCGTGATACGCCACGCGATGGCGCCGGGGCGTTGCCGGCTCGGGAAGATCCATGCGGGCAAGCCATTCGCAGATATCCATGGCCAGAGCCGCCGCCCGCGCAGCGGCAGGAGCCAGGGCCGCATCGTCGCCCAGCAAATGGCCGTAGTCCTTGACCGTGGTGCCGCAGCCCGAGGCATTGACCAGAATGGCATCCAGGCCGTCGCCGTCCAGTTCCGCCTGCCAGGCCCGCACATTCCGGGCGGCAAATTCCTTCGCGGCGGCCTGCTTGCCCATATGCAAGGTCAGCGAGCCGCAACAGGCGCTTGCGGCGGGGATGACGACGTCGCAGCCGTAGCGATTGAGCAGGCGTATGGTGGCGGCATTGATCTGCGGCGACAGCACCGGCTGAACACAGCCCGGCAGCATGGCAACCCGCCACCGCCTGGCGCCCCACGCCGGGTATAGATAAGCGGATGCCGCGCCGCCAACGTCGATGTTGCCGCTATCGCCGGCAGTGGCATCGGCGTCCGTAACGGGATCGGCCGGCGGGCTCTTGGGCAAAAGCCTCAAGGCGTGCCGCATCGACCGCGGAACCAGATACTCGACTCTTGCGGCCAGACGTCCCAGAGCCAGGGCCCGCCGGAACAGCGCGGGGCGCGGCAGCACATAGGCCAAAGCATTTCGCGCCAGCCTCTCCCGCAACGGCCGCCGGTAATGCGCTTCGATATGCGCCCTGCCCGTATCGACAAGGTGCATATAGTCCACGTTGACGGCGCATGTCGTCATGCACGACATGCACGAAAGGCAGCGGTCGATATGCTCGACGGTCTTGGCCGAAGGCGGCTGGCCGCTTTCCAGCATTTCCTTGATGAGGTCGATGCGCCCGCGCGGGCCGTCGTTCTCATCGTGCAGAATCACATAGGTTGGGCAGCCGGACGTGCAAAAGCCGAAGTGCTGACAGGTTTTAAGTATTTTGTCCGCTTCGGCGATGTGCGGCTGCTCGAGCTGGGCCGCCGAGAAATTGGTTTTCATGAGTGGGTTGTCCGGCCATTGACCATACCCCCATTGTCATGAAGACCACCCGCCGCATCCAGGGCGATTGCGCACAAGGCTTGGGCTGGCGCGCCCGGCCGGAACAGCCCTTAAGGCCTGTTGACGCCGACCAAGGAGATCGCGTCGGGACTGGAATGGATCGATATTTATTTGCTGATCTTGGTAATCACGTACTTGTCGCCTTCGCGCTTTGCGCTGAAGCTGACCTTGTCGCCGGGTTTGATGTCTTTCAGCAAGGCCGGATCGGCATGATAGACCAGCGTCATGGCCGGCAATTGCAAATCGGCAATGGCGCCTTGCTTGATGGTGATTTTTCCGGCGGCGGGATCCACCCGGCGCACTTCGCCCGAGCCGGAGGCTTCCTGGGCCACGGCCGCGACCGAATACACCGAGGCCACGGCCAACGCCGCCGCCAGCGCCGGCCGTAAATGACGGTAAGAAAAAGACATACGCTACACTCCTTGATCAGCGCCCGTGCTCTAAGCCCCAAGGCCTAGGCAGCGCCCACACCATCAGTGTCGGTACCCGTATCCCGTAACCGGCATACTCACACCTCGACCGGAAATCCAATTGTAAGCCGCAGCGGCATCGAAGGAAAACACCATGGCCACACGCTTGTCTGTCATTGCAACCCGTACCGGCGACCAGGGCACCACCGGCCTTGGCGACGGCAGCCGCGTCGACAAGGATGCGCCGCGCATCGCCGCCATGGGCGACGTGGACGAACTGAATACCGTCATAGGCATGCTGCGCGCCCAGATACGGCAGGAAGCGGAGCAGGGCCCGCAAGCCTGGCGCGGCCATATCGACGGCCTGCTGGCCCGCATCCAGCACCATCTGTTCGACCTGGGCGCAGAGCTGTGCATTCCGGGCCACACGGTGCTGAATGCCGAACACGTAGCGTTCCTGGATGCCGCCCTGGCCGAACACAACGCAGCGCTGACGCCGCTGAAGGAATTCATACTGCCCGGCGGCACGCAGGCGGCCTCGCTGGCCCACCTGGCCCGCACCGTCTGCCGCCGGGCGGAAAGATCGGTCGTCACGCTGAACCGCAGCGAACTGCTCAACGAACCGCCCCGCCAATACCTGAACCGCCTCTCGGATCTATGTTTTGTGCTGGCCCGCGTACTGAACAAAAACGCGGGCGGATCCGACGTGCTGTGGGAAAACCCCAAGAACTAGAATCCAGCCACGCTGAGACTCCGCTACGCCGCCGCAATCGCCTCGTAGCTGGCCACGAAATCGGGGTCGCGCTCGCGCAGGTCGTCGTGGCTGACACGGCCGGTGCGGCGCATGTAGTCGTAGGCGAACGAAACGGGATCCAGCCCCATCTTCTCGCCGATGTTCTCGTACCAGTCCAGGCTCTTGGCGGCGGCCTCCTGGAAAGTGGATGAGGAATCCCGGCGCTGGCCTTCGAAATCGGCGAAAGCCGCCTGCACGTCGCTGCCGTTGCGGGCAAACGCTTCCTGCAGGGCAATGGCGTCCTGCATGGCCATGCGCGTGCCCGAGCCCAGCGAGAAATGCACGCTGCGCAGGGCGTCGCCCAACAGCACGATGTTGCCGTGACTCCATTTGGCGTTGCTGACCACATTCGCGTTGAACCAGATGGAACGGTTCGACAACAGGCCATTGCTGCCCAGCTCGGGCGCGAACACGGCTTCGCAGTAGCGGCGGCTTTCCTCGTCCGTCATCGTATCCAGGCCGGCGCGGCGCCATGTTTCGGGGTCCACCTCGACCAGGAAGGTGCTTAGCTCCTTGCTGTATTGGTAGGAGTGCGCCATGAACACACCATGCTCGGTTTCCCGGAAAATAAGCGATACGGGATGAAAGAGCTGGCGCGTGCCGTACCAGGCAAACTTGTTGCGCCGCGTCTCGATGGTGGGCTGGAAGTGCTGGGCGAATTGGGTGCGGATGGCGCTGTTGCCGCCGTCCGCCGCCACGACGACGTCCGCGCCGTCCAGCTTGCCAGCGTCGTCGATACGGGTTCCGAACTCGAACTCCACGCCCTGCGCCAGGCATTCCTCCCGCAGGGTCTTCAGCAGATTGATGCGGGAAGCGCGCGAAAAATGATTGTTCTTCAACTGGACATGCACGCCCTTGTGCACGATTTCCATGTAGTCGCAGCGCTCGTGCCCGGCGATGAACTTCTTGTAGAAGACGGGATCCGCCTTTTCCAGGAAGCTCAGCGCCACGTCCGAGAAAACCACGCCCCATCCGTATGTCGCATCCACGGGGTTCTGTTCGTATATACGTATGCGATGGCCTGGATCATGCTTTTTCATCAGCATTGAAAAATACATTCCGGCCGGACCGCCGCCAACGACATCGATCTTCATGAGCACACCTTTTCCAATAAATTCATAGACCCACATAGCGCTGCGCCAGGCCGGCGTCGGCGAACAACGCCGCCGAATCGCCTTCCCACGCAATACGCCCTTTCTCAATCATGTAATGGCGATCGGCCAGCTTCGCCAAGGCGCGAACGTCCTTGTCGACCACCAGTATCGACTGGCCCGTGCTTTTGACGACGCCCAGCGTCCGCCAGATTTCCTGGCGTATCTTGGGCGACAGCCCTTCCGTCGCCTCGTCCAGGATCAGCAAGCTGGGATTCGTCATCAGCGCCCTGCCTATGGTCAGCATTTGCTGCTCGCCGCCCGAAAGCTGGGCGCCGCCGTTCCTGCGCCGTTCATACAAACGCGGGAATAGCTCGTAGATACGCTCCAGCGTCCACGGCTGCGCCGATACGGCGCGGCGCGACGCCGTGGCCACCAGGTTCTCTTCCACCGAAAGGCTGGGGAAAATGAACCGGCCCTCGGGCACCCAGCCCAGCCCCAGCGCGGCGACGCGATGCATGGCCAGGCCGTTGAGCCGCCGCTCGCCGAACCGGATGTTCCCGGCGCGTGGCGCCAGCATGCCCATGACCGTGCGGATGAGCGTGGTCTTGCCCATGCCGTTGCGCCCCATCAAGGAAACGACTTCGCCCTTGCGTATCGTCATGGAAACCTCGAACAGCACCTGGCCCAGGCCGTAGCCGCTGCATACGCCGTCCAGCGCCAGCAGCGCCCCGGAGCTGTCCTGGGCAGGCAATATTCCGTCATGCTTCATCGTCATCGTCTCCCAGATACGCCTGGCGCACTTCATCGCTATTGCGCACGTCGTCCGCCGAGCCGCTGAGCACCACGCGGCCGGCCACCAGAACGGAGATCCGGTCGGCCAGGGCGAACACGGCGTCCATATCGTGCTCGATCAGCAAAATGGCGCATTCATTCTTCAGCGAGGCGAGCAGCTCCACCATATGACGCGCCTCCACGGGCCCCAGGCCCGCCATGGGCTCGTCCAGAACGAGTATTCTCGGCCTGGCGGCCAAGGCCAGCGCCAGTTCCAACTGGCGCAACTGCCCGTGGGCCAGCTCATTGCACGGCGCATCGCCGCAATCGCCCAGCCCCACCTGTTCCAGCAAGTCCAGCGCCTGTTGACGCGCCTGGCCGTAGGCCGAAGCCGGCTTCCAGAAACCCCGGCTCTGCCCCAGGCTGGCCCGCACCGCCAGCGCCACATTCTCCTGGGCCGTCAGGCTGGAAAAAATGCTGGTTATCTGGAACGAGCGGCCCACGCCGCGCCGCGTTCGCTGCGGCGTGGGCAGCCTGGCAATGTCTTCGCTTTCCAGCAGGATGGAACCGGAATCGGGCATCAACTGCCCCGATATCTGGCTGACCAAGGTGGTCTTTCCCGCGCCGTTGGGGCCGATAAGCGCATGCAGCTCGTTGGCGTTCACGGTAAGCGACACGTTGTCGGTAACGGTCAGCGACCCGTATTTCTTCTTGAGGCCGCGAATTTCGAGCAAAGGCGTAGTCATGCTTGCCCTCCCGTTCCGGCAGGCTCGGCGCGCCCGCTGCCGGTTGCCGGCGCGGAAGCCGCCGGGCCGCGCAAGAGCAAACCGTATATGCCGTCCTTGAGCAGCAGCACCCGCAACACCAGCAAGGGGCCGAACACCAGCATCCAGTGCTCGGTCCAGTCCGACAACACATATTCGAAGGCGACGAACAGCGCGGCGCCCAGTATGGGCCCCACCAGCGTGCCAACCGAGCCCAGGATGACCATGACCAGCAGCTCGCCCGACACCAGCCACGACACATAGCCCGGCGAGATGAAGCCCGTCAGGTTGGCCATGAGCGCGCCCGCCAGGGCCCCGATGGCGCCTGAAACCACGAACATCGCCAGCTTGTACGGATACGGCCTTACCCCCACGGCCTGCAGGCGCAGCTCGTTGTCGCGCACCGCCACGGCCACCCGCCCGAACGGCGACATGACCAGCCGCCGGCAGGCATACAGCACCGCCAGCAACAGCACCACCGACGCGTAGAACAGCACCGTATGGTCCGAAGCATCCACGCCGGGCAGGATGGTGCTGGAGATATCCAGCGAAAAGCCATCGTCGCCGCCATACTGCCGCAGGCTCTGCGCCCCGTAGTACACCATCTGCGAAAATGCCAGCGTAATGAAAATGAAGTACAGCCCATTGCACCGCAAGGAGACGGCGCCGATGCACAAGGCCAGCACGGCACCAGCCAGCATGGCCAGCGGCCAGACAATCCAGGCGCTGGCCAGGCCGTGGCTGGCCAGTATTCCCACGGTGTAGGCGCCCACGCCCATGAAGGCCGCGTGCCCGAAGCTGATCAGCCCGGTATAGCCCACCAGCAGGTCCAGGCTGAGCGCCGCCAGGCCGAAAATGACCATGCGCGTCGCCAGCTTCACGTAATAGGGTTCGCCCAGCAGCGGCAGCACCAGCAGCACCGCCAGCAATACCCATAGAATCCAGGCGCGCCGGAGTGCAAAGGCGGGGCTCGTGTTTGGATTTCCGATCATGCTTTTTTCCCCGTCAGCGTGAACAGGCCGGCGGGCTTGAAGAACAGCACCAGCGCCATGATGATGTAAACCAGCATATTGGCCAGGGTATTGCCCATTGCGCCGAACCACTGCGGCGCGAATATCCGCCCAAAGGTGTCGAGCAGGCCGATCAGCAGCGAAGCCACCAGCGCGCCGCGCACCGAACCGAAACCGCCGATGCAAACCACCGACAAGGTAAGAATGAGAATGGGATCGCCGACGGCCGGCTGCATGGAAATAAGCGGCCCCGACATCATTCCCGCCAGGCCCGCCAGCACGGCGGCCAGGCTGAACACCAGCGTATACAGCAGCACCACGTTCACCCCCAACCCGGCAACCATCGTGCGGTTGTCGGCGCCGGCCCGCACCAGCATGCCGAAGCGCGTGCGCGAAACCAGCCACATCAGGATAAGCCCGGTAAGCACGGCCACCCCGGTAATGACCAGCCGATAAACCGGATACGGCACGCCCAGTATCGATACCTGGCCGGTAAGGAAGGCGGGAACCGGCATGAATACAGGTTCGCGCCCCCATATGACCACCACCAGTTCGTTGAGCGTCAGCGTGACGCCGAACGTGGCCAGCAGTTGATCAAGATGGCCGCGCTGGTACAGCGGCCGTATCACCAGGATTTCAAGCACGGCGCCCAGCACCGCCGAACCCACCAGCGCGCACGCGATGGCCACCCACACGGATCCCGAAGCCTGCAGTCCCGAGCTGGCCAGATAGCCGCCCACCATGAACATGGAGCCATGGGCAAGGTTGACCAGCCGCATGACCCCGAAAATCAGGGTCACGCCCATGGCCATCAGGAAAAGCAGCATCCCGTATTGCAGGCCGTTGAAGACCTGCTCGAATAAGTTCGACAGTGTCATGAGCTTGGGCCTGTTGCTACTTCTTCATTACGCAGTCTTGCGCATAGCGGTCGGTGGCGTTTTCCTGAGCCACGCCCAGCAGGCGCAAAGCCAGCTCACCGTTCTTGTCGCGCTCGACGCGCTGCACATAGATGTTCTGGATGGGCATGTGGTTGACGTTGAACTTGAACGCCCCGCGCACGCTGTCGAACTTCGTGGTCTCGAGCGCGGCGCGCAGCTTGGCCTTGTCGACCTTGTCGCCGCCGATCTCGCGCAAAGCATGGTCGATGAGCATCACGGCATCGTATTGCGAGGCGGCATAGCTGGAAGGATCGCGCTTGTATTTATCCCGGAAGGCGGCCACGAACTTCTTGTTCGCCGCGTTGTCCAGGTCGGCGCTGTAGTGGCTGGAAATCACCACGCCCACCGCGTTGTCGCCGAAAGAGGGAAGGAACAGCGTATCGACCAGGCCGGCGTTCGAATACAGCGGAATCGTCTTGGAAAGACCAGCCTGGGCATACTGCTTCACGAACGCAATGGCCGCGCCGCCCGGATAGAACGCAAACACGCCGTCCGGTTTCGCGGCCCGTATCTGCGCCAGCTCGGCCGAGAAATCGAGCTGCGCCTGCGGCGTGAAGACCTTGGCGATGGTTTCGCCCTTGAAGCTGCGCTGCGCGCCGCCCACGTGGTCCCAGCCCGCCTGGTAATCCATGCCGATGAAGTAGGCGCGCTTGACGCCGTGGGCCGACATATAGGTGCCCATGCCCTCGCTCCATTGGTCGTTCTGGAAAGCCACGCTGTAATAGCCCGGATTGCACTCTTTGCCGGCCAGCGGCGACGGCCCGCCGTTCGAGCCCACCAGGGTCAGTCCGGCCTTGGAAATGGGCTTGACCATGGCCAGGATCTCGTTCGAAGCCGTGGCGCCGGTGATGACGTCGACCCCGTCCTTTTCGATCAGCTTCGAGGCCTCTTGCACCGCCGTGCCCGGCACCCCGCGCGAATCGGCGCTGAACAGCTCCACAGGGTGGCCGCCCAGCTTGCCGCCCAGCGCTTCCAGCGCCAGGTCCAGGCCGCGCTTCTGCTCGGCCCCCAATACGCCCAGCGGGCCGCTTTGCGCCGCAATGAACCCCAGCTTGACGGGTTGCACCGCGCCGGCCTGGGCGGCGCACAGCAAGGACGCCAGCCCCAATGCGATTTTCAATTTCATCGACATGATTAGTCTCCTGTTTTTTGAGTAATGCTTTTTGATGATGTTTATGGGTGATGCTTGCTAGCTTTGCTTCGGGTGAAGCTCTTGGTCCGCCGCCTGGCCGGATTGATACGCCTGCAGTGCCTCGCGCAGGACGGGCGGCATATCGATGGCGCGGCGCTCTCCGCGCGCCACGCAAATAGGCGTGAGCCGCGCGATGAATACCGTTTCGCCGGTCAAAGTGCGCCCATGCATGACCAGGGTGTAGGTGCGCGAGCGGATCTCACCCACCGTAACCTCCACGTCGAACTGCTCGTCCGGGCGCAGCGAACGCTGGAAGTCGAAGGTCAGGCCTCGCGTGGGCGTTCCAAAGCCGTGCCTGTCCTTGGCATGCTGCGGCCCTTCGCCGAACAGATGCCGGTAGAACAGTTCGGCCGCCGAGATCACGTACTCGCCGAACACCACGGTGTAGACCACGCCGGCGGGGTCGCAATCGCCCCACTTGACGGTCCGGCGTATGGTGAAAGGCTGCGTGCCTATCACGTGCTCTGTGCTGACCATCATGGCTTGGCCCCTTGCCCTGCCTGCGCGCCTTCTTCAGCCAGCCGCTCGGCCACCATCTTGCGCAAGGCCACCTTGTCCACCTTGCCCACCCGGGTCGTGGGGAACTCGTCGACCACCTCGATGCGCTCGGGGCACTTGAACTTGGCCAGGCCCATTTCCGTCAGGAAGGCGATCATCTCGGGAATGGTGGGCGCCGTATGCCCCGGCCGCACGATGATGTAGGCGCATGCGCGCTCGCCATAGACGGGGTCGGGCATCGCCACCAGCTTGGTGTCAGCGATGGCGGGGTGATGGCTGATGCAGCCCTCCACTTCCTCGCAGCCGATTTTTTCTCCGCCGCGATTGATGTTGTCGCGCAGCCGGCCCTCGAAGGCGTACCAGGAACGGCCGTCCAGGCGGTGCTCGGTGACCAGGTCTCCGCTGCGCACAAAGCCGTCGTCGGTCAACGCCTCGCGCGTGGCCGCAGGATCACCGTAATAGCCCAGCAGGCTGGAAGGCCCCTGGAAGCACATCTCGCCTGTCGAACCGGGAGGAAGAATGCGGTCCGTGCCCGGTTCGCGTATGGTGATCTCGTCGTCGGGGCAGCCGCTGGTTCCCTGGGTGTGATGCCGCACGAACGCCGGCTCGCCGGCCTGCGAGCCCAGCAGCAGGCCTTCCGTGATGCCGTACAGATTGGAGCAGGGCACGCCCAGATGCTCCTCCAGGGTGTCGGACCGGCTCATGGTGGCGAACAGCTTCAGCGACGACAGGTCGTACTTGCGGATGTCCTGGAACGCAATCAATTGCGGGGCGATAGGGCCTATCGACAGGCCGTGCGTAACGCGGTGTTCCTGGATCAGTTCCAGCATGCGCTGGATATCCACCTTGGGCATCAGCACCGTCGTGACGCCCAGCAGCACCATGGGCATCATGCCGTACACCTGCCCAGCATTGTGCATCAGCGGCAGCGACCAGATGACGCGGGACGATTCGTCGATGGCGTACCGCCTGGCCCAGCCGGCGCTATGGCCCAGGTACTCGCCATGGAAACGCGGAATGATTTTCGGCAGGCCGGTGGAGCCGCCCGAAAGCTGGAAGGCCAGCACGTCGCGCGGCCCGACGGGCACGTCCTTCAAACGCTCCCGCGCGCTTTCCGGCGTGTGCCGCGCAAGCAAAGCCTGCAGCCCATGGCCCGGCATCGCCGGCGAGCCGCGCGCCACCACCAGGTGACGGACATGCGCGTTCTTGTCCATCATCTTTTGCGCAAATTCCACCAGGTCGAAGCTGCTGAAGTCGGCTTGCACGAAATATGCTGTGGCCTGCGACATCTGCATCAGCTTGCCGATTTCCATTTCGCGATACTGCGGCACCGCGCACACCGGCACCACGCCCGCCTTGTAGCAGGCCAGCACGGCCAAGGCGGTTTGCAACGTGGTTCCCATCTGGAAGATGGCGCGATCGCCTGGGTTCAGGCCAAGATCCAGCAGCGCCGCCGCCAGGCAATCGCTTTGCTCGTCCAATTTCCGGTAGGTAAGCGTGCCTTCATCGGTAATATAGGCCGGCCGGTCCGGATGGCGCGTGGCCGACTTGCGCAAGGCCCCTCCCACCGTGTCGTCGACCCAGGCTCCGCTGTCCAGATAGGCCCGCGCCCGTTCCTCGGTCTGGTACACGACCCCTTCCAGGGGGTTCAGTATGTCTTTCACTTGTCTCTCCTTTGTGCCGCCACGTATTCTGTTTCTCAGGGCTCTATGCGAACGCGGTCGCGGTCGAACACCGTGATGCGCCCTTGCAGGCCGCCTGTGAACAGTCCATACCAGACGGCGGGCTTCACGCCCAGCTCCTTGCGGCTGAACTCCATGGGGGACTGCGACTCGATCACCGCATAGTCCTCCAGGCCGTCGTCCACCTTGCATTGCGGCGACCGGCGGGCGGCTTCGATCAAGGACTCGAACTCGGGCACTTTCAAAACCAGCACCCGCGCGACACTCGGGCTTGCGTCGGACAACAGCAACCTGGACTTGCGGCTCCAGACATCGTCGATAGAGCCGATATCCTGCACCCCGCGGGCAGCCTCGTCCTCCAGCTCCATGGCCGCCTGCAGCGTCAGTTCCGCGTCGGTCGAATCACGCTCCTGCAGCGGACGCAGCTTGCGCGTGATCTCCACGAAATAGCCGTTGGGATCTCGAAAGTAAATGGATTCGATGATCTCGTGGCGGGTCTCGACGGAAACCTCCACCCCCTTTTCCTCCAGGCGCGCCTTCCAGGCCTTGAGCTCTTCTTCGGTATCCACCTGCCAGGCAGTATGGGTGGCGTCGAACACATGATCCTCCGGCCAAGGCTTGGCGTGCTTTTCGCGGCCCAAGCCGGCGGGTTCCGACGAGCCCAGGTAGTAGAAAAACGCAATGGTGCTGCCCTTGCCGCTGTCGAAAAAGAAATGCAGGAAGTCCGGGTGCGTGGCCGGCCCCCAGCCTCGCGCGGAAATCGTGTGGATCAGCGGCAAGCCAAGCACGTCGCGATAAAACGTAATGGTTTCGCGCAGCCTCCAGGTGGGGCGGGCCGTGTGGTCTACCCCTTTCAACACCAGGCTGCTCGTCGAAGCAGATGACATGATTCGTTCCTTGAAAACATGAAAATGGAAAGCCCAGGCACGCCGGGCGCCCGGATCGGCTACCCCGGAAAATGCTGCCGCAGCCATTCCTGCACAATGCGGCCCGCCACGTAGCGCCCCGGCTCTTCGCCCGCGGCCAGGGCGCGGCCGTGGTGATCGCCCCTTACCCGCTCGTGCCGCTTCTCGGCGGTACCGATGGCCGAGAATATGTCGCGGATGATGGACGGGAAGCAGGCCTGGTCGCCGGTGTATTCCACCAGCAGTGTGGGCTGACAGATGGCCGGCGCCGATTTGGCCAACAGGGCGTTGGAGGAAATGCCCGACCACGTCGACAGCCAGCTTTCCGGCGAACACAGCCGGGCAAAGCCCACCGAGCCGTAGTTGGAGGCGAACGGGTCGCCGCCCCACAAGGTGCCGTACTTGCGATCCGAGGGATCCAGCGACAGGTCGTAGCAGCGCAAATCGGCATTGGTGCGCCATACTTGGATGATGGGGGTATGGGCGCCCAGCCGGCGGTCGGCGGCCGATCCGCCCTCTTTGGCGCGGCCGCGCGCCTGCATGCGCCGTTCGATCAAGGCGTGCGCCATGGCGTCCAGGCGCTGCACGCGCTCGTGCTGCCCGTGGCGATAGCGCTGCACAAACTCGGCGCTATAGCGCGCCCCCTTTTTGGCGTCACCAAAGCCGTTCGCTTCATCGAAGGGATCCAACGAAGCATCCACGGAAAGCGGATCCGACTCGTCGATGACAGAGGGATCGATGCATTGCATAAGCAGCGCGCCCTGGCCGGGATGCGGCGCCAGGAAGACGATGCCGTCGGGCTCCACCATGGCCAGTTGATCCAGCTTGGTGGCCCGCCCGCCCGGTGTCTTCTTGATGCGGTCGCCGGGCGCCAACGAGGCCTGCTGCGCATACAGGCTGTACAGCCCGCTGCCCCCGGAATTTCCCAGCAGGACAATGCGCTTGAAGCCGGTCTTGCGCAGGAACTCCATGCCGGCCGCCACATCGTAAAGGGCGAATTCATGTTCCAGGCGAAGGTCGTTGCCGACCGAGCGCGGCCATTGCGACCAGGCCGCATAGCCCGCTTCCACGATGTCCGGAATCAGGTAGTGGCACGCCATGAATTCCCGGGGATGCATGATGCACACCACCGTGTCGGTGGCCGTGGCCGGGCGATACAGCGCGCCGCCCGTGGCCGCGCCGTCCTGCGTGCGCAGCACCACATTGCTGGTGGCGGCGCCTTCCGGCAGCCCGCGCGGATTCCAGTCGGTGTTCAAGAACCCGGCCGTGGCTTCCTGCGGCTTTGCCGCGCCGGTGGCGGCGGCGGCGGCTTTGCTGATCGGCGATTCACTCATGATTTCTGCCTCCTTTTTTATATTCTAAGGCATTTTTGACATAAGTGTGAAATTATTGTCGTTAAAGACAACTAGGTGTTTACACCAAGATGCAGAATTTGACGTTCATGTCAAAAAGGGCGCATAGTGCAGTCGGGCCTGCGGTCGTCGCCAGCTTGCCTTATCATTGGCCGGGAAACAGCGGCTGCCGCGCCGCCTCTATGCACCGTGTCCATTCGCAACCAACAAGAAAGCTGAACAACAATCGTGCCCAAGACCTCGCCCAAGAAATCCGCTCCCGCCCCCAAGTCCTCGCGCCGCGAGCTGCTGCAGGAGTCCATCCTGGAAGCCGCCTCCACCTTGTTCATACAGCGCGGATTCCAAGGCACCAGCATGGGCGACATCGCCGAAGCCATGGGCGTCACGCGCACCGCCATCTACTATTACTTTCGTAATAAAGAAGCCATATTGCGCGAGTTGACGACGGAAATAACCGGCATGGCCGGCAAGCAGGCGGCCCAGGTCGACGACACCAATTCCGACCCCATGGAGGCGCTGCGCCAGCTCGTGCTGCAGCATGCCCGGCTCATCCTGGGCCACCCATTGCAGTTCCGGGTCGTCGAGCGCAACGAAGAAAACCTTTCTCCCGCTATACGCAAAGAAGCCGAAGCATCGCGCAGGCTGGTGTTGAGCCGGTTCCAGGCCGTGATCGAAGCCGGCATGCAGGCCGGCCAGTTCCGCATCGTCGATCCGAAAATCGCCGCATTCGCCATTATCGGCATGTGCAACTGGTCGGCGTGGTGGTTCAGCGCCAGCGGCAAGGTGCCGCTGGAAGAGGTGGCGCAAATGCTGGCCACTTTCGCGCTGCAATCGGTGGTGCGCGGCGAAGAACGCCGCTCACGCGAGAACAGCGTGGACGAATCCTTGCGCCAGCTGCGCGAAGACCTGGCGCTGCTGGAGCGGCGGTTGCATAACCCCTAGCCGGCGCCCTTCAGCCAAAAACCTTCCAGCCGCGCAACCTTCCCTCGTCCTGGGGAACCACCTCGGTGGCAAGCACCGCCAGGCATTTTGGGCAGAATCGCTGCCTGAGAACGATTTCCCTGTCGGTGAACAAGCCAGGGTCGGCCCGGATCCCTGGCCCCAGTTCAGAGGATTTCCGCTCCAGCCTGAGCGCACGCGCCAATGGATCGCCATGCGCATCGCCAAGCGTTTCCGAACAATGGCTGCAGACCGTGGTTACACCATCGTCGGCCAGCTTGATGTTGTCGTCGAAATTCACAATTGTCTCCTGGTCAATGAACCGCTTCAGCGGCGCGCTTTTCACGCAATGCCTTCCTGGCCGCTTCCGTCGCGGAAACATCCACGGTTCCGTTCTCAGCCAGGGCAACACCGTAGACTTCGATGGCGGCGCGCCTCGACACCTTCTGCCTGACGACGTCGCGCGCAACCAGAATCGGGTTTCGCAATAGCGGATCACCGTAGCCACCACCGCCTTGCCAATGGGTGAAGTACACATCCGCGTCGTTCAGATGGGTTTCCAGATGCTGCTGCAACACCTCGGCCGTTCCCTGCAAATCGTCCAGGTCGCCCGGAATACGGCCGGCCGCCAGCATCTGCCTGGCATTCGTGTCTCGCAGCAGCACATCGTATTGCGTGCCTGCGGGGTAGCCCCCGCTCAGCCCGGTGGCCTGCGGCAAGGCCTTGCCGGTCGCCGAAACGACCAGATGCACGCCGCCTATGGGAGAGTCGTACGGGATGAAGCAGCTGGATCCGCCCGCGCCGCCCCTGAACCTACCCGCACCGCCTGAATCCATTTCCTCCCTGCGCCAGAGATAAAGCATGGGAAAACTGAACTCGTTGATTTCAACATCGGCGACCCGGCCCATCGGAATGCAATTGAGCCCGCCCGTATCGACGCCGTCCTGATCCACCCGCGCTCCCATGCCGCCCGCCATCGAGTCGCAAATCATCGTCACGAACGGGTTGCCTCGTTGATCGAGGCCCGCCAGCAATGCCAAGTCCCAGGTTCCGCAGCACACGCACATCAGCGACTTGCGATGTTCGGGATGGATGGACAACATGGTTCCGACTGTTTCGGAGACGACATTCTGCGTCGCCCAGGCCGACGCAACCGAGGCCTTGCCAATGCCCGCGGGAAAATTGCAGTTATTGATGGTGCCGGGCTCGCTGATGATGTCGAAGCACCGGTAAAGCCCGCCTGGAGCCCATGGAATATCGCCGCAAAGCATGGTCAGCACTATCGGCATGATCCCCCCTCGCAGGCCGGCCAGCGTGCAATTGGCGAATCCCTCGACTTCTTTGTCGGTGCCGGTGAAGTCGAACGTCAGGCGGTCTCCCTTCTTCGTCATCTTCAGGGTGATCTTGTATACGTTGCGGTCTCCGCTGCGGAACGAGTCCTGATGCGCCACGCCCGACCACTCGCCATCGGGAAGCTCCAGCAGCTTCGCCCTGAGGCGGCTCTCGGCATCGTCCATCATGCGCTTCATCACCGCCTTGACGGTTTTGGCGCTGTACTTGGCAATCAATTGCGTCAGGCGTTCCTGGGCAATATTGTTGGCGCCGATCTTCGCGCGCAAATCAAGCGCGATCAAGCGCGGCACTCTCGAGCGCCGCAAATACATATCCTCGATGTCGCTGCGGATTTCGCCCCCTTCCACGATCTTTACGGGCGGAACGGGGGTGGATTCCCAAAAAACGTCCCGGCCTTCGACCGACCAGCTCCCGGGAGACACGCCGCCTAGATCCACCTGGTGGCAAACCGCCGCCGTCCATCCGAAAAGCTCGCCTTCGTGAAACAGCGGCGCCATGATCGTGGCGTCGTTCTGATGCAGGCCGCCGCCTATCCATGGATCGTTGCAAAAAAACATATCACCGGGCTGTATGCCCGGATTCACGCCCCGGTTCTCCAGCGTCCATTTCACCGCCATATCGACCGATGCGGCCAATTGCGTGTTGTAAAGCCCGACAATCACCGAGTCGCCGCATTCATCCAGAATGGTGGCTCCAAAATCGTTGCAATCCGTGACCACGACCGAGCCGGACATGCGCTTGAGCGCATCGCCCATTTCCCCGGCGATGGACGCCAGCCGGTGTCGAATCACTTCGTACGTCAGCGGGTCGACTCCCGCCACATCGTCATCACTGACTGAATGCAGCGTGAGCCCACGCGCCAATTCCTTGGTCTGCGCGGGCGGTTTCAGCTTATAGGCAAATCGCTCGGACCCTGCAATATTGATTAACGGCATGGTGTCTCCTTGATAAGTGAATTAGGCGGCGGCAAGCCGCAGCACCAGGTTGCCCAGTCGATCGACCGTGCCACGGCTCCCTTCCGGTACGGCGATGGTGGTGGTGGGCGTCTCGACAACCGCAGGGCCATCGACCTGGGCGCCCGTCTTCAAGGCGCGATAGTCATAGATCTTCGTTTCCTGCCAGCCCTTCCTGACATCCAGGAAGACTCGGCGCGTGCCGCTGCTTTGGGGAGTGCCCGTGGCATTCTCGAAATCGGGAAGCGCGGTACGAATGGGCAGCGCGCCCACAGCGCGCACCCGATAGGTGATCACCTGCAGTCCCGCATCGGCAAACCCCGAGCCTTTGCCATAGAGCCGCTCGTACAAGGCTTCGAAGTGCCGGCCTATCCCCTCGATGGCCTCCGCATCCAGTACGCCGGAGGGAACGGGAGTGGTCACTTCCGCCATCTGCATCGTGTAGCGGATCTCGGCTTCGCGAACATACTCGATTTTCTGGAAGTCCAGGCCTTGCTCTTGCATGCGGCTGCGCAGTTCCTGCTCCAGCTTCTCGTAGCGTTCGTTGACCGTCGCCGGCTCGACCGGCCAGTTCGACGGGTCCGAGGCTTCGGCGGTCAGCACGATGTCCGACGATGCGAGGCCGTACGCGGAAAACACCGCCGCGGTAGTCCCCAGGGGAATCAGGACTTCGCGCGAACCGATGTCCGCCGAATAGCTTGCCGCATGCACGGGGCCGGCTCCGCCGAACGAATAGATGACGAACTCGCGGGGATCGTGCCCGCTATTGACGACGACCTTGCGCACGAGATCCGCGGTTTGGGCATTTTGTATCGTGTATATGGCAGCGGCGCCCTCCTCCATGGTAAGCCCCAAAGGCTCCGCGATCTTGGTTCGGATCGCGTCTTCCGCCAGTTTTCTCGAGAGCTTCTTGCGGCCGCCAAGAAAATTATCCGGATTGATGATTCCAAGAACCAGATCGGCATCCGTCACCGTCGGCTCGACGCCCCCTTCTCCATAACATACGGGGCCGGGCTTGGCGCCCGCGCTGCGCGGCCCGACGCGAAGATTTCCACCGCCATCGATCCAGGCGATGGCGCCTCCGCCCGCCCCGATCGTCTGCACGTCCACCATCGGCGTATTGATCTGGTGCTGGTTCAAAACCGTCGTAGTCGTCGTAATGGGCTTTCCGTCCTGGATCAGTCCGACCAGGAATGTCGTCCCTCCCATATCCGTCGAAATAATGTTTCCATGTCCCAGCGCTTGCGCAAGATGCAAACACCCCACCACGCCGCCGGTCAGTACCGATCCCAAGGTGCTTACGGCATGCTTGGGGGCATGGGCCGCCTGGACGCATCCTCCGGATCCCTGCATCACGAGAAGCGATCCCGCCAGGCCCCGTTTCCTGAGCTCGACTTCCAATGGATCGAGATACGCGGCCAGTTTGGGACCGACCTGCGTATTGACGATGGTGGTCGAGCTGCGCGTATATTCGCGGATGCGCGGGCTTATTTCATGGGATACGGCGACGTACATGTCGGGCGCTATCTCATTGACGATTTCACGGATTCGGGTTTCGTGGGCCGGATTGCGAAAAGACCATAGCAGCGAAACCGCGATGGCTTCCACGCCCTGCTTCATAAGCCTGTCCACGGCGCGGCGCACGCCGGCTTCGTCCAGCGGAACGACCACCGCGCCTTTGTAATCGACGCGCTCGTCAATTTCCTCCACCAATGATCGCGGCACCAGGGGCTCGGGCTTGTTCGTCCTGGATATGTCCTGGATCTTTTCCGGATCGAGCCCGACATATCGTCCCTCCAGATTCATCATCGCGATCGAATCGGCATGGCCTCGGGTGGTCAGGAACCCGACCTTCGCCACATCGCCCGTGACCACCGCGTTCAGCGTGGACGTCGTCCCGTGAATGATGTATTGGGTCTTGCCCAGCAACTCCGAAGTCTGGATTCCCAACTCTTTCGCCAGCTCGTCGATGACGGCAAGAAACCCGCGTGAAAAATCGGGCGGCGTCGACGGGCTCTTTGCCGCGGCGATCGTCCCATTCTCGCCCGCCACAAATCCATCCGTAAAAGTTCCACCAGTATCGATGCCAATAACGTAACTCATGTTGTTTATCTCCTGTCCTCTATTGTGAAATTCCGTCTTTTTCTTCATGAAGCCAAGGCATCAAGCCCAAGGATATGGTCGGCAATCTTCTCGGCCATCATGATGATGGGAGCATTGATCGGCCCCCTGACGATTCTCGGTATGGCCGATCCGTCGACCACTCTCAACCCGTCCACGCCGCGCACCCGCAATTGCTGGTCCAGCACCCCCATCGGATCGCCCTCCACAGCCATCTTGCAGGTCCCCGCCGGGTGATGCAGCGTAATGGCGGTTTTTCGAATGAACGCATCGATGTCTGCATCGCTGACGGCGGACGGCCCGGGCGCCAGCTCTTCCACGATGAACGGGGCAAGCGGCGCCTGCCCGCCGATGCGGCGCATCGTGCGAACCATCTCGCGAACGGCAAGACGATCCGACTCCGTGGAAAGGAAATTCTGCTGAATCCGCATAGGCTTCGCGGGATCCGGGCTGGCAAGCGTGACCGTGCCCCGGCTTTCGGGAGCCAGGAATACCCCCTTGATGCCAAACGCATCGACATAGGGCTCGAGAAACGGCTTAAGATAAGGCCCCGCCGTCATGGGCGCGGCCGCCAGCATTAGTTGGGCGTCCGGCAAGGCCAGCCCCGGACGGCTCCGCACCAGGCCCACGGATGCCGCCGGTACTTTCCCGGACAGCCCGGTGCCGAACAGCCAGGTCCGCAGAATATCGACAGCGATCCGATCCAGCCGCAACGCGCGGTACAAAGGCCCGGGCGAGCTGCGGCGCCACCGGACGTCGCAAACGATATGGTCATGCAGGTTTTCGCCCACACCCGGCAAATCGACAAGAGGCTCGATGCCATGGGCGCGCAGCGCATCCGCCTTGCCGATGCCGGACAGCATCAATAACTGCGGCGAATTGATGACCCCGCCGCATACAATGACCTCCCGGCTGGCGCGCGCCAGTTCCGTCCCGCCCCGACCCGAATACTCCACCCCCACGGCGCGGCCCCCCGCGCAAACCACATTATTCGCCCGGGCTCCCGAGCAAACCGTCACGTTATTCCGGGCCACGGCCGGCCGCAAGTAGGCGGAAGCCGCGCTCCAGCGGCGGCCGCGGCGGATAGTGACCTGCATCGGCCCGAATCCTTCCGCGCTGGCTCCGTTGTAGTCATCGTTGCTCGAATAGCCGGCAAGCCCGGCGGCTTGCATGAATGCATCCAGCAACGGGTCTTCGTAGTTCAGGCGCGTCACGGCAAGAGGCCCCGAATCGCCGCGAAATTCGTCCGCGCCCCCTTCCCATGACTCGCTGCGCTTGAAGTAAGGCAATACGTTGCGGTATGACCAGTCGTGCAACCCAAGCTCTTGCGCCCACTGGTCGTAATCCTCGCGCATGCCCCTCGAATAGGCCATGCCGTTGATGGACGTGCAGCCACCCAGGACGCGCCCGCGAGCGCACTCGATGCGCCGGCCATCCAGCCCCTCTTCCGGCTCGGTGAAGTAGCCCCAATCGTAAAGCCGGTGCTTCAAAATCAGACCCCACGTCAGGGGTATCTTGATGACCGGCGAACTGTCGGATCCGCCCGCTTCCAACACCAGGATCCTCAGGCTCGGATCCCTGCCCAATCGGTATGCAAGCGTGCAGCCGGCCGACCCCGCACCAACGATGATGTAGTCGTACTCGACCGTCCTGTTCCCATGGGCGCGCATCCGTGTCATCCAAAGCCTTGTGATTTTGTGGCGACCCGAGAAGCTGAAAAACTCAGCCAACCGTGCCGGTGCTCCAATGTCAGGCACACTTTATGTTGACTAAAGATATACGTCCAATCGAAAATAAGTCACTAAGATATAGTCATATGGCTATATCATGACTCTTTCAGGATGCTTGCAATGCGAGGCTTCGATACCCGTCTAAGTATTCAAAAGCTCGAGGTTTTCTGCGCCGTGGCGGAGCTGCAGAGCATTACGCGCGCGTCGGACTATCTCTGCGTCACACAGCCCGTCATCACCGCCCACATCCAAACCCTCGAAGACAAGCTGGGAACCAAGCTGATACGCCGCGAAAGACGCGGCATCGTCTTGACCCAGGCGGGGCTCCGGGTTCACAAGTGGGCCCAGGAAATGGTCACGCGCACGCGTGAACTGGAACGGGAACTAAGCGGTTCCGCCCCCAACGTGCCCGGCGTCGTCATCGCCTCGTCCATGAGCGTAGGCACTTACCAACTGCCCGGCATTCTCTGCAATTTCCAGGCCAGCCATCCCGACGGCATGGTGAAGCTGTCGATATCGAACCCGCATGTCGCGCTCGAAGAAACGCGAACGGGCGCAAGCGACTTTGCGGTGGTGATCATTTCGCCCGACCAGAACCTCGACGGCCTGGTGCTGCATCCGCTATGGGAAGAGCCTTTGCTCTTGGCCAGCGCCATCGACAGCCAATGGGTGGGAAATGAAGTGCAGCGCGACCAGATATCCCAATTGCCATTCATCAGCACGAACAACAGCTCGGTAATGCAAAAGCTCGAGGAAGGACAGTTGCGGGCCAACGGCGTGACATCCCGGCGAATCGTCATGGCGCTTGGACACCCGGAGGCCCAGAAGGAAGCCGTGCGCCGCGACGTGGGCGTCTGCTTCTTTTTCAGATCGTCGGTGATCAACAGCATCAACCACGGCGAACTGCGGCCGGTGCACACCCCCGGCCTCGCAATGTCGATTCCGCTTTACCTGGTACACCGCAAGGACAAGGAGTTCTCGCAATTCCAGCTCGAACTCACGCAGCATATCAAATCGGCCCGGCCCCCCGGCGTGATTCCGTTCGGAGAGCGCGGGCCGCAAGCCTGAAATCGCCGGCAAGCACAGAAAGATGCGCGTGTTGCGGCTAGATGCCTTCCACGCCAGCGGCATGGGCCTGTTCGTCGGCGTGGTAGGACGAACGCACCATGGCGCCCACGGCGGCGTGGGTGAAGCCCATGGCGTAGGCTTCGCGTTCGAACATCTTGAAGGTGTCGGGATGCGCGTAGCGCAGCACCGGCAGGTGGTGCTCGGACGGCTGCAGGTACTGGCCGATGGTCAGCATGTCGACATTGTGCGCGCGCAGGTCGCGCATGACTTGCAGGATTTCTTCGTCGGTCTCGCCCAGGCCCAGCATCAGGCCCGACTTGGTGGGCACGTGCGGGTACAGCGCCTTGAATTCGGACAGCAGCTTGAGCGAATGGTTGTAGTCCGAACCGGGGCGCGCCTGTTTGTACAAACGGGGCACGGTTTCCAGGTTGTGGTTCATGACGTCGGGGGGCCCGCCGTTGAGGATTTCCAGCGCGCGGTCGAGGCGGCCGCGGAAATCGGGCACCAGCACTTCGATGCGCGTGGAGGGCGACAATTCGCGCACCTTGCGGATGCATTCGACGAAATGGCCGGCGCCGCCGTCGCGCAGGTCGTCGCGGTCGACCGAGGTGATGACCACGTAGGAAAGCTTGAGCGCGGCAATGGTGCGCGCCAGGTTTTCAGGCTCGTTCACGTCCAGGGCGTCGGGACGGCCGTGGCCCACGTCACAGAAGGGGCAGCGGCGCGTGCATTTGTCGCCCATGATCATGAACGTGGCCGTGCCCTTGCCGAAGCATTCGCCGATATTGGGGCAGGAGGCCTCTTCGCACACCGTGTGCAGCTTGTGCTCGCGCAGGATGTTCTTGATCTCGTAAAAGCGCGTGGTGGGGCTGCCTGCCTTCACGCGGATCCACTCGGGCTTCTTGAGCACCTCGCCCTGCTCGACCTTGATCGGGATGCGCGACGTCTTCGCCTCGGATTTTTGTTTTTGAGTGGGGTCGTACACCGGCTGGGCGGGAACGACGCGAGGACGAGGGGAAGGCTGGTCAACCGGAGTAGTCATATACATTCCTGCATGTAGGCTTTTGGCCCCATGCGCAAAAAGATAGGCGGCCACAAGGGCCGTGGCATGAACACATGCCCGCACGGTAGCGCGAACCGGGCTATTTTAACGCGCCGGCAAAATCCCCGCTGGAAAACCCTTATGCCGGAAGGATATTCCGCCACGCCTCTACGATCGGCTTATCGCCGCGCTCAGCCTGCGCGCCAGGTCTTCGCCCACCTCTTCCACCGTGACATCCACCCCGCAAACCGCCAGATCCACAGTGCGCAGGCCTTCGTAGCCGCAGGGGTTGATGCCCAGGTACGGCGCAAGATCCATGGCCACGTTCAGCGCAATGCCGTGGTAGGCGCAGCCATTGCGCACCTTGATGCCCAGGGCGGCAATCTTGGCCAGTTCGCCCTCCTGGTCGGCCATGGGCACGTACACCCCCGGCGCGCCCGGCTTGCGGCAAGCGCCTTCAAGGCCCAGGTCGATCAGCAGTTGTATGGTCACGTCTTCCAGCAACGCCACGTATTCCTTCACGAACAGCCCGGCGCGGCGCAGATCGACCAGGCAGTACGCCACCACCTGCCCCGGGCCGTGGTAGGTAACCTGCCCGCCGCGATTGCTGCGCACCACGGGAATGGCGCCGCTATTGAGGATGTGCTCGGGCTTGCCCGCCTGGCCCAGCGTATACACCGGCTCGTGCTCGACCAGCCAGATGGCGTCGGGCGACTGGGCGTCGCGCCCCTCGGTGTAGTCTCGCATGGCCTGCCAGACTTCCGGATACGGCGCGGGACGCGGCCACCATTTGTGCGCTATCACGTGACCTCTTACAGAACGATGGACACCATGGGATGGCCATGCAGGGCGCGGTACAGACTGTCCAGTTGCTCGCGCGACGTGGCCTTGACTGTAAAGGTCAGCCCCAGGTAGGTGCCGTTCTTGCTGGGCCGCATTTCGACCGTTGCCACGTCGAATTCCGGGTCGTACTGCAGAACCACCTCGACCAGGGTCTGCGCAAAGTCGGGATGCGCCTTGCCCATGACCTTGATGGGAAAAAAGCTGGGATACTCGATAAGTGACTGATCGGGCGGAATTTCGGGCGGCATGGTCGGCATAAAGGACTACTCCACGGCTCGGTCGTAACCGGCGCGCAACTTGGCATAAACGGCGCCGGGGCGGCCTGCGCCCACGGGTTTGCCGTTATACCGGACTATCGGCAACACCTCTTTCGAGGCGGAGGTAAGCATCAATTCGTCGGCGGCGTCGACTTCGCGCTCGGAGATCGGCCGGGCCTCGAACGGCACACCGGCGTCAAAGGCGAGCTGCTCCAGAAACGCATAGCGCACGCCTTCCAGGATAAGGTGGTCGCGCGGCGGGGCAAGCAACGTGCCGTTTTTCACGACCCATATATTGCACGACGAACCTTCGGAAAGGCAGCCATCGCGAAACTGCACGACTTCATCCACCCCGGCGTCCACGGCGGCCTGCTTGGCCAGCACATTGCCCAGCAGCGACGTGGTTTTTATTTCGCAGCGCAGCCAGCGGATATCGGGCAGCGCAATCGCCGCCAGCCCCTGCTCGCGCTGTGCCGCGCTGGGGCGTTTGAACGGCGACACCATGCCAAAAATGGTGGGCGCAACACCTTTGGGAAAAACATGGTCGCGCTTGGCCACGCCGCGAGTCACCTGTATGTACACCAGGCAATCGCCGTTCTTCGGCGTGTATCGGGCAATAAGATCGAACACCAGGCTTTCCCATTGCGCCGGCGTCCAGCTGGTATCGATGCGCACGGACTCCAGGCTGCGCCGCAGCCGCGCCAGATGCCCGTCCATACGAAACGGCTTGCCGCGGTACACCGGCACGACATCGTAAATGCTGTCGCCAAAGATAAAGCCGCGATCCAGCACGGAGATTCTGGCGTCGCCCAGACGGACGAAATCGCCGTTCAAATACACCATGCTGTCGTTGTCGACATCCGGAATCATTGCACCAACGCCTGTTTAAACCGAAAGTAATAAGTGTAATCCCGGCAGGAAAAACCGATTAATGCGCCTGCCGATTGCATTACGCCGAAAACCCGAGGGCGCCCGCGCGCCGCCGGCATTACCCTTATTCCGGGAGCAGCCAGTACCTTGGCCAGCCTTATGGGGAGAAGCAGGCAGGCGATGAAGCCATGCAGGACGGGTATTGCCCTGCACCGGCAATACCCTGGTTGTGTGCTGGCTGCGTCCCGCCGGCGCCAACCTGGACGATCCGGCCGCCATCGCCTCCGATCACCCTTGGGCGAACGGCGAATGACGGACGATTGCCGGCCCGTTATTGGAACATCAGGCGGACCTTGTCGACCATGCGCCCGAAAATACCGGCCTGGGCGACGTCGTTGAGCACCAGCAAAGGCTCTTGCCGAAGCTGCTTGCCGTCCAAGGTGAACACCACCGTGCCCACCTTGGCGCCCTTGGTCAACGGAGCGATGAGAGGCTGGGTATAGCGCGCCTCGGGCTTGACCTCTGGGCCCTTGCCGCGCGGCACGGTCAGCCACACCGTGGAAGGCTGGCCCAGCCCGACGGTATCGGCCTGGCCCTGCCACACGCGGGCCTGCACCAGCGGCTTTGCGCCATCCAGCACCTTGATGGTGTCGAAATTCTGGAAGCTCCAGTTCAGCAGCTTGAGGCTGTTTTCGGCGCGCGCAGAATCGCTGGTCGCGCCGACCAGAACCGTGACCACCCGGCGGCCGTCGCGCAATGCGGTGGCAACCAGGCAATAGCCCGCCTCGGACGTATGGCCGGTTTTCATGCCGTCGACAGTGGGATCGGTCCACAACAGGCGGTTGCGGTTGTGCTGCTTGATTTTGTTGTAGGTGAATTCTTTTTGACTGTAATAGTGGAAATATTGCGGGAAGTCTTTGGCCAGGCGCATGGCCATGATGCCCAGGTCATGCACCGTGGTGTAGTGCTCGGGGTCGGGCAGGCCGGTGGCATTGGCAAAATGCGTATGGGTCAGCCCCATTTTGTCCGCTTCCTGGTTCATCAGCGCCGCAAACGCCGACTCGCTGCCGGCCACGGCTTCGGCCAGCGCCACCGTGGCGTCGTTGCCCGATTGCACGATCAGGCCTTGAAGCAGGTCGTCGACCGACACTTGCGTGTTCACCTTGGCGAACATGCGCGAACCCTCGGTTTTCCAGGCCTTCTCGGAAATATTCACCTTCTGGTCAAGCGACAGGCGCTTGTTTTCAATGGCCTGGAAAATTATGTAAGCCGACATGATCTTGGTCAGCGAGGCCGGCTCGATTTTTTCGTTGCCGTTTTGCGCCGTAATGACCTGACCGCTGTTGGCGTCGATGCTGAGCCAGGCCTTGGCGGCCAGTTCGGGCGCGGGAATCGACGAAAGCTGGCCGACCGTGGACAATGCATCCACCGCCCCCGCGGCGGCCGGCGCCGGCGCTGGTGCGCCCCCCGATGCCGGGGCTGCAACCGGAGCAGCGGCCTTTTGCTGGGCAAGCACCAGCGCCGGCGAAAAGGCCAGCACCAGGCTGATTGCCAAGCAGCGCGACTGTTTCTTGAGAGGGAACGAATGTGCGGTATGTGTCGGCAGCATAGAAATCAATGAATCCATCCAGGAAGTGAGGGAAGTGTGAAGACCCCGCTCATTATAGGCAGTGCGACGCGCACATTGAACGGTGCGCCTTGGGCTTTTGGGCGCCAATACGCAATTATTTGCTACGAAAGCCTAGAAATGATTACCGGATCGCCGCATCGGGCCGCTTATCTGACGATCCCCTGAAACGCCGCTCAGTGAACGCCGGCCCATAACGCCGCCAGCCGCTCTTGCACCAGCCGCCTCAGTACGATGAGCTTGCCATGGAAAAAGTGCGACCCCTCGGGCACCACCACCACAGGCAGGCCCCGCGCCCGCGCAAAGTCCATGGCCTCGGCCAGCGGCACGACCTCGTCCGCTTCGCCATGGACGAGCAGCGTATCGTCGGGCACCGCAACGTCGCGGAACCGGAACCGCTCTACCGCCGACCCAACCAGAATCAACAAATCGGGCAGCGCCCCCTTCTCTTCGGCCAAGATGGAGTACAGTTGCGCCGCCACCGAAGTGCCGAAAGAGAATCCGGCCAACACCCATTTGCCGGCGGCCGCCTCCGGATAGCTTTGCACAAACTGGCGCACCAGTTCGCGCATATCCCCCGTTTCGCCCACCGCCTTGTCGAATTCGCCGGCCGATTCCCCCACCCCGCGAAAGTTCGGACGCACGGCCACCAGGCCGTCCTGCAGACAAGCCCGCGCTATCGTGGTCACGATCTTGTTGTCGCGCGCGCCGCCGTGCAAAGGATGAGGATGCAAAACCAGCGCCCAGCCCCGAGGTTCGGTCTCGGGCCATTCGACCGCGCAATCAATGGCGCCGGCCAGGCCCGTGAATGAGGTTTTTCCCATGTTTACAACCATAATCCGATTAAAAAAAGCATAATATCCCTGTATGGAAAACTGGCAAGCAAAAGTGCTTTTGCCTGCGCCGCCACGACACAAACATAAAAATAACATCCATGACCGCCACACCCCACACCACCACCGCGCTACCCACGCCGCAATCGCTGGTACAGCAACTGCAGGCCGATCTGCCGCAATTCAAGCAAATCGAATGGTTCGAGCGCACGTCGTCCACCAACGCCAACCTGCTCACCAAGGCGCGCACCAACGAATACCAACTGGCCCGGCCCTGGCTGGTGGGCGCGCACTTGCAGGACGAAGGCCGCGGCCGCGCCGGCCGCACCTGGCAAAACCGCGCGGGGGCCAACCTCATGTTCTCGTGCGCGTTCGATATCTTCCTGCCGCAGCATCTGCTGCCCTCGCTGTCCCCCGTGGCCGGCATCGCCGCCTGCGAAGCCCTGCGCAGCTTTCTCGATGCCGAGCAACGCAATCACCTCACCATGAAATGGCCCAACGACCTATTATGGAAATCAGCCAAGCTGGCGGGAATCCTGGTGGAAACCACCCGCGCCGGCACCTCGCGCCTGAGCGCCGATCATTACGTCGCGATCATGGGCATCGGCATAAACCTTGACGATGCCCGTGCGCTGAGCCAGTCGCTGAACCGGCAGGTTGCCGACTGGGGCGAAATCGCCGCCGGCAGTCCCGAAGCCGCCCGAACGCCAATCCATGCCCTAGTCAGCGCCGTGGCGCAGGCCTGGTACGACGCCACCACTATGCTGATGCGCCAAGGCTTCGAATCCTTCCCCGTCCGCCATGCCCATCTCGACGCACTGGCCGGCCAGCACGTCAATGTGCTGGACGACGGCCGCATCGTCAACGCGGGCATTGCCTGCGGCATCAATATGCTTGGGCAGCTCGTGGTGCGCACGCCCAATGGCGCCGTTCCCATTACCGTGGGCGAAGTTTCGGTGCGGACATGATCATTCTTATCGACGCCGGCAATACACGCATCAAATTCGGCAGCATCCAGCCGGGCTCCGGCCATCGCGAAACCCAAGCGCTGGCCCTGCCGCATGCGGAACTCGAGCAGGTCGACGCCTGGCTGCGCCAGCTTCCCGCCGCCCCCACCGGCGCCATAGGCGTCAATGTGGCCGGAGCCGCCATGGCGGGCCGCCTCCAGGCGCACATGGCAAAATACATTCCGGCCATCGACTGGGTCGGCAGCCAGGCCAGCGCGCTTGACGTGCACAATCATTACCGCCAGCCGGGGCAGCTTGGCCCGGATCGCTGGGTGGCCCTGCTGGGCCTGGCCCAGCACATGCGAACCGCCCATCCGTCCAGCCCCTCGCCCGCCATTCTGGCCAGCTTCGGCACGGCCACCACCATCGACACCCTGGTTCCTCAAGAGGCCGGCATTCCCCCTGAAGCCGCCAGCGCCAACAACACCCCGCCAGCGCCAAACGCTTCGCCAAGCCATGGCCGGCGCTACACCTTTCGCGGCGGGTTGATCCTGCCGGGCCCGGCCCTGATGAATGCGTCCCTGGCCCAGGCCACGGCCCATCTGCCCGAAGCCCAGGGCGCCACCGCCGACTTTCCCACCGATACGCATCAGGCCATCGTCACCGGCATCGCCGCCGCGCAGGCCGGCGCCATTTTGCGCCAATGGCTGGCGGGGCTGGATTCATGCGGCGCCGCGCCGCGGCTTTATGTTTCGGGCGGCGGATGGCCCATCGTCAAAGACGAAATCCAGCGCCTGCTGGACGCCGCGCAAGCGCGGCTGGGCATGCCCGGCTTTCCTATAGAATGGCTCGCCAACCCCGTTTTGGACGGGCTTGCCAGCCTGGCCCGATTCGCGCCAAACTGCGGCAATCAGCCGCAAAAAGAATAGCCCATGAAATACCTGTTTTTTCTTGTCGTCATCGCCAACCTCGCCGTCTTCGGACTGGGCATGGGGTTTTTCGGCAAAGCGCCCTACAACCAAGGCCTGCAGGCCAACCCGCCGCAAGAAATCAACCCGCAGGTCATACGGCTGGGCGCGCCGGGCAGCGCTTCGCAGCCCGATTAGGGCCCATTGGCATTAACAGAGACGTTGGGCGTCACAGACCCAGGGGGTTCCGCGCAAGCGTGCGCGCCGCGTCAGGCCGCGTGCCGGCGGCTGGGAACGCGCGGCAGTTCGATGGACATTCTGGGCATGCCGCCATATTCCGTATCGAACACCACGTGGCCGCCCATCGTGCCGCCCAGCTCGGCGACATCGTTGCCGCTCTTGAGCACATGGCGGCTGGCCAGGGACATGGCCGTCGCCTCGTCCTTGCTCAAGATGGCCTCCAGCAGCTTGTCGTGCTCGCCCCAAGCCTCGAGAAGATGCTTCGCATAATCGGCCTTGCGCGTACGATAAGGATTGACGCGCTTGCGGGCGTGCAAAATCTGCTCGACCAGGAAACTGTTGCCGCACACGAAATACAAAGCCTCGTGGAACGCCTTGTTGTACTCGATGAAAGCCTCCACGTCGCCGCGTTGCGCCGCGGCCTTGCCGTCGGCGTGCACTTTGCGCAGCATATTGATCTGCTCTTCGTTGATGCGGTGGATCACCAGCTTGGCCACAAGGCTTTCCATTTGCGCCAGCACCTCGAACAGCGACGCCAGCTCGCGCGCGGACAAAGGCACGACGAAAATGCCCGAACGCGGGATGATCCGGACGAATCCCAAGGTGGCCAATTGCAGCAATGCTTCACGTACGGGCGTGCGCGATACGGAAAAAAGCTCGCTTAATTGCGACTCATCCAGCGAAGCCCCCGGCGGCATGGTGCCGTTCACGATGCGAGCCTCGATTTCCGAGCGCACACGATCAGTAGCGGAAATAAACATTATGCTTAAGGTTCAAGATAGTTCCACAATTTTAGACAATATTCACAAAAACAAACGACGAGTATTGACCAAAATTAACCGTTAATTACCCGACTGGCCCGGCAAACACCAATAAGGAGGACGTGAACGGCGAAAACGCTTTCATTGCCGGCGGGGGCTCCGCCGGCCTGGCTGCTTCCTCTACATGCTTCCTCTACAATAAGCGCATCGAACGACTCTGCCGCCAACGCGGCGCACCCGCCCAACTCATGAAACCCATACGCAAAGCTGTTTTCCCTGTCGCCGGCATGGGCACGCGCTTCCTGCCGGCCACCAAGGCCATGCCCAAAGAAATGCTGCCCATCGTCGACAAGCCGCTGATCCAATACGCGGTCGAGGAAGCCATTGCGGCGGGCATCACCGACCTCATCTTCGTGACGGGCCGGAACAAGCGCGCCATCGAAGACCACTTCGACAGCGCCCCCGAGCTGGAAGCGGAGCTGGCCGCAAAAAACAAAACCCAGTTGCTCGAAATCGTGCGCAACGTCATTCCTTCCTACGTAAACTGCATCTACACGCGCCAGCCCGCCCCCCTGGGGCTGGGCCATGCCGTGCTGTGCGCCGCGCCCATCGTCGGCAACGAACCCTTTGCCGTCCTGCTGGCCGACGACCTCATCGACGCCCCCACCGCCGCCACCCACCAGCTCGTTGAAACCGCCCATCAGCAAAACGGCAGCGTGCTGGCCATACAAAACGTGCAGCGCGAGCACACCTCCAAGTACGGCATCGTTTCGGGCGACGAGGTCAACGGCAAGACCACACTGGTAAAAGGCATTGTCGAAAAGCCCAGCCCCGACCAAGCCCCCTCCACCCTGGCGGTCGTGGGCCGGTACGTGCTGGAACCCGAAATTTTCGAGCATTTGCGGCGCACCCAGGCGGGCGTGGGCGGAGAAATCCAGTTGACCGACGGCATCGCCAGCCTGCTGCAAGAGCGCCAGGTATTCGGCTACCAATACGAAGGCACCCGCTACGACTGCGGCAGCAAAGAAGGCTTTTTCCAGGCCACCATAGAACTGGGCCGCAAATACCACGGGCTGCTGTAGCCGGGCGGGGGGACAGCGATGCGTGTAACGCCCGTTTCAGTGGATTTCGCGGTACTGGCAGCCATTGCCAGGGTTCGCGCGCGGCACGATAATAGTTAATGCCGCAAACCACCGCAGCCCAAACCATTCGCTGACGCACACCACTCGTTCTTCCCAGGGTAAAAGCCATGGAACAACTGTCGAACGCCACGCTGGGCCAGGTTCCCCAGAACATCGTCAAGCCATCCTACGACCGCAGCGCCGTACCCACGCGCATCGTCCATTTGGGCTCGGGCACGTACCACCGCAGCCATTCAGCCATCTATACCGACCAGGTCATGCAGGCTGGCGACGCCAACTGGGGCACCTTTGCCGCCAGCCTGCAAAACCGCGCCGCCAGCGACGCCCTGGCGCCGCAAGACGGCCTGTACACCGTGCTGGTCGACGACAACGAAACCCGCAGGGCGCGGGTCATAGGCAGCCTGAACCAGGTCGTCTGCCTGGCCGATGCCCGCCAGGAAGTCATCGACGCCCTGTGCGCGCCGCAAACCCAGGTCGTAACGCTGACCCTTGCCGAAAAAGAGTATGCCTACGACGCCGGCCGCGACTGCCTGAACGCCTCGCTGCCCCATATCCAGCTCGATCTCAATGCTCCGCAAAGCGCGCGCTCGCCGCTGGGCGTGCTGGCCTGGTCCATCTACCAGCGCAAGCTGCGCGGCCTGCCGCCCTTTACCCTGCTCAGTTGCGACCACCTGCCGGCCAATGGCAAGATCCTGCAGCGCGTGCTTGAAAACTACATCGACCGCGTCCAGGACGACCTCAACGACCCCGATCTCCTGCAGCATTTCCTCGACCAATACGCCTGCCCGTGCTCGCTGGTCGATCGCATGGCCCATTCCGCCACGGCGGCCGACATCGCTTCGGCCGAAACCCTTCTGGGCCTGCACGACAGCTCCCCCGTCGTCACCGAACCCTTCTCGCAATGGGTCATCCAAGACTGGTTCTCGGCCGACCGCCCCAAATGGGAAATCGCCGGCGCCGTCCTGGCGCCCCACGTCGCGCCGTTCGAACAAGCCCAGTCCGTCATGCTCAATGCCGGGCAGTTCGCGCTGGCCCACCTGGGCGCCGTGGCCGGCTTCAAAACACTGGCCCAGGCCATGGGCGACCCCGAAATCGGCCGCTATATCGGCGGCCTGCTCGAAGACGCCATCTTCGCCCTGCCCAAGCACACGGGCGATTGGGGCGCCTACAAACAAAAGCTGCTGAAGCGCTTCGCCAATTCGGCGCTGAACATCCCCATTACCCAAGCCACCATAGACAGCTCCCCCGTTCTGGTGTCGGGCCTGCTCGAACCCATCAAGTTACGCATGGCGCATGGCCAGAACATCGAACGCCACGCCACCGCCATCGCCGCCTGGATGCGTTATTTAATGGGCCGCAACGAGCGCGCCGAAGAACTGCACATCAGCGATCCGCAAGCTTCCGCCCTTTCGCAGGCCGTGCGCCTGGCCGGCGGGCGCAGCGCCAGCGCCTTCGACCTGGTCGAGGCCCTGCTTGGCGTGCGCGCCATTTTCGGCTCCGAGCTGCCCAGCGACCTGGAGTTCACCCGCCGCGTCACCGCCGCGCTGCAAGACCTGCTGTCCGAACGCACACTGGGCGCCCTGAAACTGCTGAACAACCCCGAACACCGGGCCATGTCGTCCTGACCACACCCCTGCGGCTTCCCGATTCTCTTTATAATCGCCGCATGACGACAAAGATACTTATAGTGCGCACCTCGTCCCTGGGCGATTTGGTACACATGCTGCCGGCCATTTCCGACATTGCCGCGCATGTTCCGCAAGCGCAGATCGACTGGATCGTCGAAGAAGCCTTCGCCGAGATCCCGGCGTGGCATCCGGCTGTGCACGAGGTCATTCCCGTGGCGCACCGGCGCTGGCGCAAGCAATGGTGGTCGGCCCGCAGCCGCGCCGAACGCGCCGCGTTGCGCGCCAACCTCAAGGCGCGCCAGTACGATATTGTGCTGGACATGCAGGCCCTGATGAAATCCATCTGGCTGGTGCGCCAGACCCACGGGCTGCGCCACGGCCTGGACATCAGGTCGGCCCGCGAACCCCTGGCCTCGTTCTTCTACAACGTAAAGCACCGGGTCAAGTTCTGGCAGCCCGCCGTGACCCGCCAGCGCGAACTGGCCGCCGCCGCCTTCGGCTACACCTACCAGGGCGAACCCGACTTCGGCCTGCAGCGCTTTACCCAGAACGCGGCCATCGAACCCTACGCCGTCATCATGCCGTCGGCCAGCCGCGACGACAAGCTCTGGCCCGCCAGCGACTGGCAGGCCGTATTCGACCGCCTGCAGGAACACGGCCTGACGCTCAGGCTGCTGTCGGGCAACGCCGACGAAACCACCCGCGCCCAGGCTCTGGCCGCGGGCCGCCCCCTGGCCGAAGTGCTGCCTCGCATGAGCCTGACCGACACCGCGCGCGTGCTGGCCAGCGCCAGCATCATGGTTGGCCTGGACAGCGGGCTCACCCACCTGTCGGCGGGCCTGGGCCGCCCGACCATCGGCATTTACAAAGCCTCGACCCCCGTGCGCACCCCCTTGCAAGGGCCCGGCTATACGGCCAGCCTGGGCGAACGCGACCACGCCCCTTCGGCCCAAACCGTATTAAGCGCCATCGACCAGGCGCTGCCCCGCAAAAACCGAGAGCCTGCTTTTTGAACCGCTTTCTCTACAACCTCTCCATTCGCGCCTTGTCGCCGGGCCTGATCGTCTGGATGAGCTTGCGTGCGCGCCGTGCCGGCGGCCACTGGGAGGTCTTGTCGGGGCCGCGCTTCGGCTATTATTCCCAGCCTTCCCAACAGCGAAACCCCATATGGGTGCACGCGGTCAGTCTGGGCGAGACCCGAGCCGCCCAGCCGCTGGTGCAGGCCTTGCTGGATCAGGGCGACCAGGTGCTGCTCACCCACATGACGGCCACCGGCCGCGCCGAGGGCGCGCGCATATTCGCCGACGCCATTGCCCGCGGCCAACTGGCCCAGCAATGGATGCCCTACGACTTCACCGGCAGCGTCCGGCGTTTTCTGGAACATTACCGGCCCAGCATCGCCGTGCTCATCGAACGCGAGATCTGGCCCAACATCATTGCGGCGGCACGCCGCATGAACATTCCCATCATGCTGGCCAGCGCGCGGTTTTCCGACAACTCGCTGCGCCAAAGCCTGCGTGCCGGCCGGGTCATGCGCGAAGCCTACGAAAGCCTGCAAGCCGTTTACGCCCAATCGTGGCTGGACGCCCAAAGGCTGGAACAGGCCGGCGCCCCCGCCGTGCGCGTATCGGGCAATTTCAAGTTCGACGTATCCATTCCCATGGATCAGGTCGAACGCGGCCGCGCCTTCGCCGCCGCCCTGCACCGCAAGGTCATCGCCATCGCCAGCACGCGCGAAGGCGAGGACGAGCTCTTCATCCAGGCGATTTCCAAGCATTTGAAACGCGCCAGCGCGCAAAGCAACGAGCTCGACCCGGAAATCCTGTTCTTGCTGATTCCCCGCCATCCCCAGCGTTTCGACGAAGTGGCCGGCCTGCTGGACAAATCCGGCCTGCCTTTCGCACGCCGCTCGGAACTGGCCGCCGACCACTGCGGCACAACGTCGTCCAGCGTGCGCGTGTGCAACCATGTTGCCGTGCTGCTGGGCGACAGCCTGGGCGAAATGCCCCGCTACTACGCCACCAGCCAGGTCGCCATCGTGGCCGGCAGCTTCCTGCCTCTGGGCGGACAAAACCTGATAGAAGCCTGCGCCATCGGCACCCCGGTGGTGGTGGGGCCGCACACCAAGAACTTCGAGCAGGCCGTGGCCGACGCCATCGACGAGGGCGCCGCTTTGCGCTCGCCCAACCCCGACGCCGCCCTGCAACTGGCATTGCAATTGCTGAACGACCCGCCGCGCCTGAAACAAATGAGCCAGGCCGGCACGCACTGGGTGCAAAAACACACCGGCGCCGTCGCCCGTGTGGTAGCCGGCCTGAACGAGCTGAAAAGCCTCAAGCGCTAGGCGCAATCGACAAACGCAGCCCGACCGTACCCAGAACGGCAAGCAGCGTTTTCAATGTTGGGTTCCCTTTGGGGGACAAGGTGCGATACAACGACTCGCGGCTGATACCCGCCTGAGCCGCAACCACCCCCAGCCCACCATATGCTTCCACCACTGTTCGAAGCGCCAGCAACCCAGCCGCACGCTCGTCCGGGTCGTCCAGCGATTCCATAGCTGCTTTCAGATACTCGACAGTCAGCTCACGATCCGCACGCAATTCAGCGAGCTCTCGCTCATGGTGCGATGCCGCATCCTTGATTCGATTCATCGACGTCTCCGTTTCCATTCAGCCCAGAACCCTTGCGCCATTTTTATATCGCTTCCCTGAGAGCTTTTATCTCCGCCGCACAGCAAGATAACAACCGACTTTCCATACCTGGCGCAATACACCCTGTAGCCTGGCCCTATATGGATACGCAGTTCCACCACTCCAGAACCGACCGGAGAGCAGTCGCCCCAATTGCCGGCTTGCAAATTGCGCAGGCGGACACGAATGCGCGCTTGCGCAGCTTTGTTGCTTAACGTATTCAGCCATTCGGTAAGCGGTTCTTGCAAATCGCTGCGTTGATAGCGTAAGAGTTCAAACATATCAATTGTAGCTTAAAGGCTACTTTTGTCCATGAATACACAGAGTCTGAACGTCTTGTCTTCACCGCGCTATTGTGGAAACTACAACGCAGCGGGCGCAATCAATTTTCTAGAACATCCATTGCGCGTTCAGGCGCACGCCGTGGTCGCGGGAGCCGGCGGCGAACTGGCCCGCGTAGCCCAGCGACAGACTGGCGCGCCTGGAAATTTGGCCTGTCACAGCCAGATCCAGCGACCAGGCCTTGCGCGCAATAGGCAGCCCGTGCGATGTGAACGCTCGGCCCGCGCCATGGCTGAAACGCTGGTCGACAGCCACCCGCCCGGCTCCGCTGGCGTAGCGCCACGCCAATTGCGCTTGCAAACGCCACTGGCCCTTGCCGGTATCCACGGCCTGCTCCAGGCGCAGTCCCAAAGTGGAAAACAACACCGAATGGCGCACCGGGGACACCGACAAGGCGGCCGCGCCCCCGCTCTCGTCGAAGCCCTGCGCCCGCGTGCGCAAGTAAGCCAGGCGTACGAACGGCTCCACCTTGGACAACCGCAGCGGCCAGCCCGCCTCGGCAAAGACCTGCGTGCTGTCCGCCCGATACCGGCTGGTCAACGAATCGCTGAAACGTCCAAACGCCACGTCGCGTCGGCTTTTAACCGCATGCCAGGTATGCGCCACACCCGCCGCCAACCGCAGCGGCTTCCACGCCCCCGATGCCGCGAATCCCAAATGCGTGCCTTGCACCGTAGCCGAAGCACGCCCGCCGTCCAGCGCCACATTTCCGGAAGCCACGGCACCGCCATGCCCAACACCGCCTCCTGCGCGATCCTGCCGAGCATGCTGGACACCCAAGTAGCCGCCCAGCCGCCAGCCCTGGCCCACCTCACGGTTGACTCCCAGCACAACCCCATGCAGCGAACGGCTGTCGCCCGGCACGCCGTCTACCTCATCGCGCGTTGCTGAAGAATAGAACCCGCGGCTCCAGAACCCGGTTTCATGCGCATTGCCAAGAGCCGCCTGCCGCACGAAGCGACTGTCGTCCATCAGCGCGGAAAGCACCGAGGCCGACCAGCTTCCCGACAATTGCCGCAAAGCATCGCGCGCCCCCGGCCTGTCCAGCGCCAGCAGCTCGTCGTACAAGACCGGTTCCGGCCCATTCTCCGAACCCGGCTCCCGGCCATCGATGGACTCGGCCACCTCCTCCTCGTCCGGCGTCTCGGCCACATCATCCAAAGGCGTTTCGTTGCGCAGCAAAGTCAACGTAACGGCATCGTCCGCGTAGGAAAGTTGCGGCGTCAAGAATGCAAAATCCACCGGCACCGACACCGAATCGAAGCGCGTGCCATCCAGCCCGCCCTCGGCCTTGAGCAAGGTATAGCTGGTGCTGGCCCGCCACAAGCCCGCTTGCGCCAGAGCCATCACGTCGCCGGCCAATAGCGCCTTGCCGCCCGCCCATACCGCATCGCCCGCGCCATCCGGCCCCACCTCCACCTCGAAGCGCGAACCCGGCTCGAAGCGCAAATCTCCATCCACCATCAACGTGCCGATGCTGTTGCCCGGCGCCAGCGTCCCGCCCGCCAAAATCTCAGCGCCGCTTACCATGCCGGCCCCTTCCAGCCGCGCCCCCGCGGCAACCGAGACCACGCCGCCAAACATCTCATTGACGGCCAACGCGCCTTGCTCCACCAGGGCCCGGCCCGTATACCCCAATGCATCGCCCATGATATTCAGACGTCCCGCCCCCTGCTTCACAAACGGCGCGTCCCCCTGAAGCAGGCCCGCGTGAACCGCCTGGCCCTCGGCCACCGACCAGCGCAGTGTATCGGCATGCTCGGGCGCCGCCACCGGCCCGTACGAACCCGGCGGCGCCCAATCCTCCACCCGCATCGCCGCAATGCGCAGCGGCGACATCATCACCACCCCTGGCGCGTACTCCAGCTTGCTGCCCGCGGCCGCCTGCAGCGAAGCCCATCCCCAGGCGCTATCGCTGCGCGCCTGCAAAGACCCCTGCAACAGAAACGTCGTTCCCGTATACGTGTTCGCTCCCGACAGCGCCAAGGTTCCCGCACCCAGCTTTATCAAACCCTGCGTGGAACCCGGCATATTGCCGATGACGCCGCCAAAATACGCCGCCGCCCCTTCATGCGTATTGATCACGGCGGTACTGCCGCCAATCGCATACTCCACATCCGACTCGAACTGCGCATCGGCAATATGCATGACCCCCGAAAACACAAAAGGCGCATCGGGTTCCCCCAATAGCGCCTTGCCATTCACCATACCGCCCACATTGTGGGGCGGCGGCTCCGCCAGCCCCTCGAACAACGACCCATGCCGCCGCAGGTCAACCAGATAGGGCAGCGCCTGAGCCTCCGCCACCGCCACAAACCCACAATTCAACACACAGGCCGCCGCAGCCGCCCGAACCCCATGCCGTATCCCCTCCCAGACGGGATTGACGGGAATCTCCTCCCACACCTTCCCACCTTCTCGGCTCGCCACCCTTTCGCGGGCCGCCCCCAGGATCCAGGCCGGTAGAACAGCCCCGCCGCGAAGACCTTGGCAACGCCCGCGCCCACCACTTCCCACCCACGACAAATTTTCCAGCCACGGCAACATCGACAATTGATTAATCATTGTTGTTTCCTCCGATGGATAAATAAGTCACGTTTGTGACGATCGGAGTATGAAACAAAATGAATAATCTCGATATATATTCAATGACTAACGCGACACACGCCCATGCAAACGCTAAATAAACGTCGCACTGGAAACGCCGAAGCGCTTGCTTATAGCACGTACTTGGCGAATATTGAGTTCACGCTTTCCGGCAAGGATTTCAGACACAACTCCCTGACTACCCACTTCCGGCAGATCGGTTTGCCTCAAGCCATGTTGCTGCATCAGAAACTTCAACGCTTGGATACCACTGGTCTCGGCCAATGCGTAATGCTCGGTCTCGTAGTTTTCGACCAAATCGCCAACAATATCGACCAAACCCATAGCCGGATGGCTCTCGTCGCCCTGCGTTTCCTCCAACAATGCTTCAAGAACACCCACCAAATGCGCGTAGTGCGCCTCATCCCTGATAGGCGCTATATCGGTCGCTTTACGAAAATGCTCCCAGGCAGGAAGCAAACGCTTCATATCGACATGCGCATTCATGTTTTCCAGGCCCCTTTCTCATAATCTCGATGGGTGAGCACCGTCACCGGCCCTGCAGAACAGCCGCTGTGCTAGGCTGAACGAACGCCACCCTTAAGCGCTATTGCTGATAGCTCTCTTCAAATTTTATCTCAAAATGAGATTAAAGCACCAGGCTATTTCAGATCAAACAACCCCGACTGCGCCGGCGGGTAGGTGATGCGCAGCCCGTCCACATGCGCGAACGAGGTCAGGGTGTGCGGCTTGGGATCCTGCGGCCCGATGATGTCGCGCACGGCGACGCCCCGCAGCAGCAGCGCATCGCCGATCAACGAACGATGGCAGCGCCAGGGAACTGCCTCGGCGCACATCAACGCGCAGCACTCGTTGGCGGCCAGCTCCGCAACCTGATCCACATTCTCGAAAAACTCGGCCGACTGCATGTAGTCGGCATAACCCCTGAACGAAAGATTATGCCAACCCCCGTTCGGCGAGTCCGGCAAAGCATGGCGCAAACCGCCCAGCCCCGGGAAATGCGTATAGGCGATTCCCGCCTCGGCCAGCGTGGCCGGAAGCGTTTCCTTGTTGAACTGCGGATTGTGGCGCGAACGCGGCACCGTGCGCACGTCCAGCACGCGCTGGACACCATTCCGCTCTAGCAACTCGACAAACACATCGACCGGCCGATTGGAATGGCCGATGGTGAAAATAGAAGGGCATAGCTGCATGAACAAACCTATGAATCATAGCGACGAAACTAGCTGGTTAGCTTACGTTACACGGTTCCATCGTTTAAACGGGCTCCACATGAATCCCCAGCTTTTTTTCCGCCCAAGCGGACAACTGCAACAACCGGCTGTCATGCAGAAAACCCGATATCAATTGCACACCTACCGGCAGGCCACTAGAGCCGCGCCCGAAAGGCATGTTTATGCAAGGCACATGCAAAGGCATCCACATACGGCTGAAAATCGGATCACCGGTGGCTTTCAAACCTTCTGGCGCCGCTCCCGGCGCGCTTGGCGCCAGCACCGCATCATATAAATCGAATATACCCTTGGATTGCGCACGGCATTCCGCCACCAGAAGCTGGGCTTCAAAATACGTTTCCCGGGAACAAGCCAGGCCCTCATCGATAAGCTTGATAATCGAAGGGCTAAGCTTATCCAGGTAACAAGCATGCTCGAGGGAAAGCGCCCTGGCCGCCTCGAAGGCCTGGATAACCCGTTGCGCCTGCGTCATGCCCTCAAACCCGGAAGGAAGGTCGCACTCGACGACATTGGCTCCAGCATCAGCCAAGGCTTCGGCCGCCTCGCCCAACACGCGGCGCGCATCCTCGTCGGCGCTGGGCCAATCGTAAGTACGGCATACGCCAATAGTGGGCACGCCGCCAAACGGCTCAAGAGCCGCGCAACCCGGGCTTTTGAGCAACACCGCCTGCATCAGCGCCAGGTCTTCGACGTGCCGGGCCAAAACGCCCAAAGTATCCAGGCTTTGCGCCATCGGCTTTATGCCCGCCAGGCTGAACAGGCCAAAACTGGGCTTGTATCCCCATATCCCACAATACGATGCCGGCCGTATCAATGAGCCGGCCGTCTGGGTGGCAAGCGCCACCGGCACCATGCCCGCGGCCACGGCCGCCGCCGACCCGCTGGACGACCCCCCTGGAGTGTGTTTCAGATTATGCGGATTGGCCGTCGGCCCCGGCTGGAAATAAGCAAATTCAGTCGTCACCGTTTTACCGACGACAATACCGCCTGCTTCCTTGATCAGGGCCACACTGGCCGCATCAAAGCCGGGCTGGTGGCCCTTGTAAATTGGAGACCCATGACAGGTCGGGTATTCGGAGGTATCGATAATATCCTTGATACCAACTGGAACGCCGGCCAACACCCCGCTGATTTCCCCGGAGTCGATGAGCCGGGCCCGCTCGAGCACACGGTCTTCACTCCAGCAAAGCCACGCGCGCACCTCGGCATCGCGTTCTTGTATGAAACCCAGTGTCTCTTGGGCAAGCTCCACCGCGGAAAAGCTCTTGTCTTTGATAGAGGCAACCATTTGTACCGCGCTCAAACCGATCATTGCCTTTTTACTCATGAACTCTCCATCATCAATAATTATTCCTACACGATTCCCACAGCAGGTCACGCGCTAAGCACTGATGGGCTGCTGCTCTACAAAATCGGCTATGTGCTGTTTAAAGACTTCAACCACACTCGGGGTCTGGTACTTATGCCGTTTGGCAAACACCATATTGTTGGGGCGCAATGACTCGGCCAATGGCCGGCACACCAGGCTCCCCCCATTCAAACCTGTATAAGGCGGGCAATAATTAAGCAAAGCGTATCCAAAATCATTGGCGACAAGGCTGCGCAGCATTTCAAAAGACTGCGTCCTGTACGCAATATTCGGCTCCAGCCCAAGCTCGCTGAATGTTGAAAGCAAATAATCCTGCGTATTGGGAAGATCAAGCAGAATAAACGGCTCCATGACCATGTCCGCCAGGCATATCCGGTCTTCCCGCGCCATGGGATGGTGCCTCGGCAACACCGCCTGCAAAGGCATTTCCCGCATGATCGTAGTCGTGATGCTGGCGGGGATATTGAAGTCGTACAGCAGGCCGCAGTTAATCGTGCCCGCCTCCAGGCCTGAAATCAGCGAAGCATGGTCGGCTTCGTGCCAACGCACACGCACATTGGGACAGTCTTTATAAAACTCGCTGACAATGGCCGGCACCAGCGGCGCCAGGCTTACCAAACAGCCAAAGTCGATAATGCTTTCATATTCGTAGCCCCTTGCATCGCTGCGGCATCGAAACTCGTGAGCCATCAAAAGCATCTGACGCGCGGTAGCCATCAACTCGCTCCCGGCCTCGGTCAGCACGACACCCCTGGCATGCCGCCGCACAAACAACGGAACACCCACGATCGACTCCAGCTCGGTCAGAGCCACGGAAATCGATGGCGACGAGACATGCAGCTCTTCCGCGGCACGCGCAATACTTTCGCATCGTGCTGTCGCGACAAAATAGCTTAACTGCCGCAACGTGACCCGCGGCACAAGCTGTAGCGCTTTCTCCCGCGCCGAGTCCCGCGACTTACAGGAAGCATCGTCCGATTGCATGGTCGGTTTAATAGTTTTGAGTACTGGTGCCATCATGTCTCCACAGCCAGGAACACCCGCCGGAAACGGCTGGCTTTAGCCGAACCGGCCCGCTGGCGCCCAAGAAGGCTGGTCGTTTTATTTATATCGGTCAGGAACTTACAGTATCCAACATCATTAAATACCTGTCCAAACACCAAATACAACCACCCATCCAGCCAGGCCGGCACCTCGTACCGCAGCGCTATTCCTGCAAGACGAAATTACCGTTCTTCACCGTCAGCATTTCCACACTGCTTGGCAGCACGCCGAAGTGATCCGTAGGTGAATAACTATAGATGCCCGTTACCCCAACATAGTTTTTCGTGGCCTCTATGGCGCTCCGGATAGCGCTGCGATCGGGTCCCGCCACCTTGATGGCATTTGCCACCAACATGGTTGCGTCGTATCCGTTTCCGGCAAACGTAGCGGGCTGATGGCCATATGCCTTGGTGTAATCGGCTATGAATTTCTGGATGACGCTTTTTTGCGGATCATCGTTCGGCAGGCTGTCGGTCACATACATCTTCGACGACGGAATAAGGACACCATTGCTGGCATCGCCCGCCAACCTCAGGAAGTTATAGTCATTGGCCGCGTGCGAGAGGTACACGGGAACTTTCAGGCCAAGCTGGCGTATGTTGCGCACAGCAACCGCCTGGGCCGGCCCGGTGGACCAAACCACAATAGCCTGCACGTTCTTGGCGCGAATATTCGTCAGTTGAGGCGTCATGTCCTTGTCGTTATTGCCGAAGGTTTGCTGTACCGCAATAGTGACGCCAAAGTCTTTGGACTGAGCCTCCAGTTGTTCTTTACCGCTGGAGCCAAAAGCCGAATCCGAACTCAGCAAGGCAATATTCTTGATGCCTTTCTTCTTCATGTCGGCCAGCATCACCTTTTGCACCAAGGTGTCGGTCAGCGGGGCCAGAAATATCCACTTCTTTTTCTCCACCGGCAGCACAATGCCCCGCGAACCGCCATTGGAAACCATGGCTATCTTGGCACGCTGCACAATGTCGATAATTGCAAACGACGAACCCGTGTTCATCGGGCCCACCAACGCCAATATGTCGCTTTGGCCGATCAGCCTTTTGGCGGCCGACACCGTCTGGGTATTGTCGCTCTCCGTATTCATATTGATCAGCTCGAGCTTTTTCCCGTTGATGCCGCCCGATTTATTGATCTGCTCAACAGCCAACTGCGCACCTTCCAGGCCTGGCTGCCCCAATGAGGCCACCGAACCGGAGGTTTCCAGCAAGCCGCCGATTTTCAGGGTATCGGCCGCGTGGCTCACGGACGAACCCACCAGGGCACATACAGCAACTGCAAGTAATAGATGTCTCATGGCTACTCCTTGGTGTATGAAAAGTTTTTTTTCTAAGCACTGCTGGTCGTGGCTCCGCCCATTGCGGTTGCCGATTTTTGAAGCGCGTTGAAGGAATCGCGTAAAACCACCATTGAAACGAGCGTAATGCCTCCCCCTATGCGCCCCCCTTTTCCCTGCACATCGAGAATTCCCAATGCAACGGGAAGAGTCTTGTTGCTTGCAACCGCCCGGCTGGCCGAACACGCGACATTAAGATGCAGATCGCCAAAACCGCCATGCACACCCAGCAAAATCGACTCACCGCGCTTCTGGCTTTCTTCGGGCATGAAGGAGGACAGCGCTTCCATCTGCTTCGGCGCGTAATGCATGGCCATGCAGCCGAACCCCAAAGCGTCGACCAGCGCACTGTCTCCGATAGCCGGCAAGGAGTCGCTTGCCGTGAAGCCGGCATCCAGCCTTCCCACCGGCGGCTCGGCCGGCGCCGTCCACCAAC
>JBEBXF010000003.1:0-34714 GCA_040391725.1 Eoetvoesiella caeni
GTCGAGGTGGGGGCGAAGCCAGTCCTCGAAAAGATAGATAACGCCCGTGCCGGCGATGGCGGCTTCGACGGCAAGGTCGGTTCCCCCGCCGGCGCGAACCAGCAGCGGCCCTGTGGGGTCGATCCGCAGCACGTTGCCGTCCCGCTCGAACTCCCACGACGTCATCACCCCGCTGGAAAAGCGGCTGCGCAGGCAGGCGTGGCCGAGCAACTCGCGCGGGTGCTTCGGCCGGCCGTGGCGGTCAAGGTAAGAGGGGGAGGCGGCCGTGGCGAAGCGCTGCACGCGCGGTCCGATGGGCACGGCAATCATGTCCTGCTCCAGCCTGTCGTCGTAGCGGATGCCGGCGTCGCATCCGGCCGCGATCATATCGACAAAGCTGTCTTCGGTAATGATCTCCAGTCGGATGTCGGGGTAGGCGGCCAGAAAGGGCGGAACGATGCGGGGCAGCACGAGCCGCGCCGCGCTGACCGGCACATTCAGGCGCAGCGAACCTGTTGGCGTGTCGCGAAAGCCGTTCACCACGTCAAGGGCCGCCTCCACTTCCGACAAGGCGGGCCCAAGCCGCTGGAGCAGGCCTTCACCCGCCTCGGTGGGGACGACGCTGCGCGTGGTTCGATTCAGCAGCCGCACGCCAAGCTGAGCCGTCCAGACGGCGAACCGCCTCGCTCAGCGCGGAAGCGCTGCTGCCGCTTGCCCGCGCGCCTTCGCGAAAGCCGCCGGCGCGCGCCACGGCCAGGAAGGCGTTCAAATTGGCCAGATCCACTTTCAAGGTGTGTTTTATTGTGCGTAAATCAGTACAGTATGTATTGATTGAATGCACTTATCAAGTAGATGGAATATGTCTACGATGTCTCATCGTTCATTGAAAGGAAATCGGCCATGTCCAATATTCAGTCATCCGGTACGTTCGTTCTGGGCCGCCGCCCTGTAAAGCGGCTGGGCTATGGCGCCATGCAACTGGCGGGGCCGGGCGTGTTCGGGCCTCCCAAGAATCGCGATGCGGCGCTGGCCGTGCTGCGCGAAGCCGTTGCGTGCGGCGTCGACCATATCGACACCAGCGATTTCTACGGCCCGCACATCACGAATCAGTTGATCCGCGAGGCTTTGCATCCTTATCGGGACGATCTGGTCATCGTCACCAAGATCGGCGCGCGGCGTGGCGAGGATGGTTCGTGGCTGCCGGCGTTTTCACGCGAAGAACTTACCCAGGCCGTGCATGACAATCTGCGCAACCTCGGCCTGGACGTTCTAGAGGTCGTCAATCTTCGCTGCATGTTCGGCATCCATGGCCCGGCGGAAGGATCCATCGAAGAGCCGCTCACGGCCGTTGCCGAGCTCCAGCGGCAAGGTTTGGTGCGTCATATCGGGCTGAGCAATGTGACCGCGGCGCAGATTGCCGAAGGGCGCCGGCTTTGTGAAATTGCCTGCGTGCAGAACCAGTACAACCTGGCGCATCGGGACGACGACGCCCTTATCGACGACCTGGCCCGGGACGGCATCGCCTACGTGCCGTTTTTTCCGCTGGGCGGATTCAACCCATTGCAGTCCTCCACTTTGTCCGGCGTTGCCGAGCGGCTGAAGGCCACGCCCATGCAGGTCGCGCTTGCCTGGCTGCTGCGCCGGTCGCCCAACATCCTCCTTATTCCTGGTACGTCGTCGGTCGATCACTTGCGGGAAAACCTGGCTGCGGCCGAGCTTGTGCTGCCGGACGACGCGGTTCGGGAACTGGATGGTGTGGCGGGCGCGGCGGAACAGCCGTGAACCGCGGGTCAGGCTATGCCGCCGTCGGCCTTCCGCTCAGGTGGCGCAGCGACACGCGCCAAGGCCTGTCGCGTCATTCCCAGCGTTGATGGTAGGAAAAGGTCGGCAGTTTCCAGCCGAAATGGATGGCGAGCAGGCGCAAGGTCAGGCCGCCGGTGAAGCAGATGGCGGTGTTGAGGTCGATGTCGGTGTCGAAGGCTCTTAGCAACAGGAACAGCGCGCACACGGCCAGCGAGACGCTGGCGTAGAGTTCGCGCCGGAACACGACCGGCACCTGGTTGCACAGCACGTCGCGCAGGATGCCGCCGCTGATGCCGGTGAGCATTCCCGACATGATGACGACGACGGTCGGGTAATTGAGTTCAAGCGCGATACTGCAGCCTATCAGCGAGAACGCGACCAGGCCCATGGCGTCGAGCATGAGGAAGATGCGGTGCAGATGGTGCATGTGCCGTGCCAGCAGCGTGGTCAGCAGGCCGGCGGAAATCACCAGGTAGACATAGGGTGGATGCTGGGTCCAGCCTATCGGGAAGTGGCCCAGAATCACGTCGCGGATGGTGCCGCCGCCCAGGGCGGTGACGAAAGCGATGACAGCGACGCCGAAGATGTCCATATTTCGGCGCCCGGCGGCCAGGGCTCCCGACATGGCCTCGGCGGTGATGGCAACAAGGTAGATGACGAGCATCAGGTCGATTGCCGATTCATGGGTGAGGGGCATAAGTTGTCGTGTCGTTGCGGGCGCGGCAGGCCCGGGGTGAGAGTATTGCTTAGTGTATATGCTTCAGGCCGCCGGGCTGCAGTAATTTGGCCGTCAATGGCAAAGCGCGTGCCAAGGCGCGGGTTTTATCGCTGTTATAGTGCCATGGCAATCGGGGCTTCGGACATCCAGACTCCGGCTTTGCAACCCGGACTGCTTTCACCCCCCAGCAACCAGGCCAATCAAGTGCATACACATCCTACCGTTGCGTCGCCGGAGATCGGCTTCCGTCTGATCCGGGCATCGGACATTACTCCTGCCCCATGGAAGAACGGCGGCGGCACGACCCGCCAGATCGCTATTTTCCCCGAAGAGGCGAACCTGGATACCTTTGTCTGGCGCGTCAGCGCGGCGGCTGTCGGCCAGGCCGGCCCGTTTTCCATTTTTCCAGGCATCGACCGCCACATCGTCGTTACGGGCGGGGAGTCCATGGTGCTGGTCGATGCCGCCGACCAAAGCCGGCATGGCTTGCGGCGCGGCGAACCGTTCGCGTTCGCAGGCGAGGCCGTGTTGTCCTCTGAATTGCCCGCGGGCCCCATACAGGATTTCAATCTCATGGTTCGGCGAGGCCGGGGGCTGGAGGGCGAACTTGCCGTAAGGCGCGCCGCGCAGCGGCTTGCTCTTTGTGCGGGAAGCGCCGTCTTGCATTGCGTGGAAGGCGTGTTCACGGTATTGCCGGAATCCGGGCCGGCAAGCGGCTACCGGCTTGCCGCGGGCGACAGCCTGTTGGCGACGTTGCCGTCTGGCTGCCGCGCCGCCGTCGACATCGTGCCGGAACGGGATGGCGCAATGCTGATCGATGCCCGAATCAGCCAGGCATAGCGAGAGTGCTCAGCTCAGGGATGGATTGATGTGCTCGGCTTGACAATTGTTGACCTTTGCAAGAAGAAAGAGGCGGCATGGTTGGAAATAACGTTGGTATATTGAAAATCGAAAGTCGCGCTATATCGGCCTTGCGGTAATCTGGCGGGCCAAGGCGTTTATTTTTCACACTCAGATACCGAGGGGATACCATGAGCTTTTTTGGCAAAATTCTTGAAAAACTGGGCATTGGCGCCGCAACTGCCGCGCCAGCTTCCACGGACAGTGCGCTGGCTCCGGCAGCCGACGCGGCACCGGCTGCCGCAATGCCCATGGTCGATGTTGTCTCCCTGCTGGAGAAAAGCGCCGCGGCAAATCCGCAGAAACTGAATTGGCGCACTTCCATTGTCGACTTGCTGAAGCTGCTGGATATCGACAGCAGTCTCGCTGCACGCAAGGAGTTGGCCACCGAGCTTGGTTGCCCAGCGGATCTGATGGGGGATTCGGCTCAAATGAATATGTGGCTGCATAAAACGGTGCTTGCGCGCATTGCCGCCAATGGAGGCAATGTGCCCCAGGAGCTCCTGAACTAGGCCGCAAGCACAGCGCCACTGTACGTCAAGCGGCTCAGTCCAGCTTGTGCAAGGCCGAGCCCTTGTGCATGGCGATATGGTCGGTTTTGTCGCTTTTGATTTCATACTGCGGGTCGTCCGTGCTGGCGTGGTGCATATAGCCTTTGTGCGGAAAATCCTTGGTGTGAATTTCGATGATCCGGCCGCTGACCCGGCCGGCTTCGGAGTTCCAGCCTACGTGGTCGCCGATTTTGAATTTCGTGGTCATGGTGTTGCCTCGAAGTGTTCCGCCATCGCCCGTTTGGCCATCCGCCTGGATGCGGCGACCGACTCATCGTCCAGGGCGGTGCCCTGGACGGAAAAGAAGGTCACGTTCTTCAGGCCTATGGTTGCCAGCGCGGCTTTCAGATAGGGGGTCAGAAAGTCGGGCTGTCGGGCGTTCTCGCCCGAGTACCTGCCGCCGGACGATACCGCGACGAATACCGGGCGGTCCGGCAGTGTGCCCACCTTTCCCTGCGGGGTGGAATGAAAGCTGCGGCGCACCCGCACGACGTGGTCTATCCAGGCTTTGAGTCCCGATGGGATCGTGTAGTTGTGCATGGGCGTGGCGATTACGATGGTGTCCGCTTTTTCCAGGGTTTGTATCAGTTGCTCGGATTGGGCCAGAGTGCCCGGGCCGGCGCCGTCGCCGGGGAGGCGGCCGTAGCCCAGCGCGTTGGCGTAGTCCGTATCGACATGGGGCAAGGCGCCTACGTGCAGTTCGTTCATGGCAAGCGGAGCGTTGGCGCGCCGTTTTTCCAGATGCGCGATGATTTCCAGCGAAAGCCGGTAGCTTTCGGACTGCGTGCCGCGCGGGCTGCAAACGATGTGCAATAGGTTCATCAGCCGCCCTCTGCCAAGGGTTTGCCGAAACGTATGGCGCTGGTCAACAGCCCCCACCGGAAGTAGAACCGCTGCGCCAGGGCGTTTGCAAGGCCTGTGTCCAGCACCAGCCTTTGGCATGCGGTGTTGCGGGCGATGATTTCCAGTTCGTCGAGCAGCTTGGCGCCCCATTGGCTGCTGCGGCTTTTTTCGGTGACGATCAAGTCGTCCACGTAGAGGAAGCGGCCGTGTATGAGGTTTTCCTGATGCCGGTATCCGGCCAGAGCGATGGCCTTGCCGGCCTGCCACACGGCAAGGAGCTGGTAGCTTTCCCGGCGCATCCGCGCGATGCGCTGCAGGAAGTCGGCCTCGTTTTGCAGATTGGGCCGTAGTTCCTGCATGACGGCAAAGCAGGCGCGCAGGTCATCATCGGTTTCGGCGTGGCGTAGTTCAGTATCGTTCATATAGGGCTTCTTTAGGCGGGTGTGTCAACAGGCCCTGGAATGTTCAAGGGCACTACCCATGCTAAGACTGGAATGCCATAATTAAAAGATCCATAAATCAATATTGCGACTAGGCCATGCCTTCCTTCAAGAATCATAGCCTGTTGACGGTGGATCCTTCCGAGGACCAGCCGTTATACCGGCAAATCTATCTGCGTTTCCAGGGGGCCATCGCCGACGGTCTGCTCAAGCCGGGCGGGCGCATCCCTTCGGCCAGGGCGCTGGCCAAGGAACTGGGGCTGGCCCGGGGAACCGTCGAAACCGCATATGCTTTGCTGGCTGCGGAAGGGTACGTCGAGCCCCGAGGCCAGGCCGGCACCATTGTTAGCCCCGGGCTCGTGGCGCCACAGGCCATGGCGGTGAAGCCTGCTCCGATGTCGAGCAGGCATGGCGAAAAGTTCGGCTGGCATCCGGCCGCGGCGCTGCCTTTCCAACTGGGCCTGCCCGCGCTGGACGCCTTTCCCCGGAAAATCTGGGCGCGGCTTGGAGCCAGGCACTTGCGCTCCATGCAAGCCGTCGAGATGGCCTATCCACCGGTGCAAGGGTTATATGGCTTGCGCCAGGCCATTGCCGCCTATCTGCAAATGGCGCGTGGAATCGCTTGTGCGCCGGAGCAGGTGTTCATTACTTCGGGGTATCGGGACACATTGCATCTGATCGCCAGGGCGCTGCTCAGCCAGGGGGATCAAGTCTGGGTGGAGGACCCGGGTTATCCGCCCACGCGAAAATTGCTTGAGCAGATGGGCGTCGAGCTGGCTCCGGTTCCGGTCGATGACAATGGGCTGGTGGTGTCGAGGGGCATGGAAAGCGCACCCGACGCCAGGGCGGCGGTGGTGACTCCGGCGCATCAAAGCCCGCTATGCCTGTCGCTTTCCTTGCCCAGGCGGCTGGCATTGCTGGAATGGGCCAGGCAAAAAAACGCATGGATCATCGAGGACGACTACGACGGCGAATACCGGTACGCAAGCCGGCCGCTGCCGGCCCTGAAAAGCCTGGATCGGCATGGCCGGGTATTGTATGCGGGCACGTTCAGCAAGGTCATGTTCCCCGGCATACGGGTGGGCTATCTGGTCGTGCCCGGGTCCCAGGTCGAACGGTTCGGGCGAGTCCGGGAGGTGTTTTCAGCCGGTGTTCCCGAGCTCGGCCAGGCGGTCCTGACCTCCTTCATGAATGAAGGGCATTTCGCGCGCCACATCCATCGGATGAGAAAGCTTTACGCCGAGCGCCGAACCGCCGTGGCGGCGGGGCTGAGCCAGGTGCTGGGTGCGGCGGGCATGCATATCCAGCCGCAACCGGGCGGCATGCATTTGGTGCTGCGGCTGGGTGGGCGCCAGTCGGACAAGGCCCTGAATGCATTGATGCGCGAGCATGGCATGTTTGCCGAAGCGTTGTCGGGCTGGGCGACGCACGCCGAGGTTCAGCCGGGGCTGCTATTGAGCTTTACCAATATCGAATCGCAGCGTCAGGCGCAGCAGTTGGGCAAACGCATTCTGGCCTTGATCTAGTCGCAGCGCCGGCATCGCGAAACGGCGTGAGCCGATTGCGGCAGCCTGCGTTACGGGCGGGGGCTTGCAAGCTTGGGCGCCGGCAGCATGGCCTATGCCGAAAACCGGTTCTTGCCGCTTTTTAAATAGGCCAAGTTCCGTCAATATTTTACTGTCGAGCATAGGGCGGCAGCAGCGGTTGCCGTTGCGCGCAGGAGCTGTCGATTCAAAAGCGCCGCGCCTGGATCTTTATTTTTTGATAGGAGTCGTTATGAGTGCACGTTTGAATTACTTTGAAGTTTCTCCCGATATCTCCAAGAAATACCTGGATTTCAGCACTTCCATGAAGAGCAAGCCGGTGGTGAAGGAATTCGGCATCCTGGTAACGATGCGCGCTTCCCAGCTCAATGGCTGCGCATTTTGCCTGGACATGCACGTCAAAGAAGGAAAAATCCACGGCGAACGCGAGCTGCGCCTGCACCATGTCGCCATCTGGCGCGAGTCGCCCTTGTTCAACGCGCGCGAGCGCGCCGCCCTGACCTGGACGGAAGCGCTTACCCAGATACCGGCGCATGGCGTCAGCGACGACATCTACAACGAAGTGCGCGCCCAGTTGTCGGAGCAGGAGATCTCCGACCTGACGTTCCTGGTGGTGGGAATCAACGGCTGGAACCGCCTGAACGTTGCTTTCAGAACCGTTCCCGGCTCGTCGGACGCGGCGTTCGGGCTGGACAAGGCCGGGCTTTCGTAAGCCAGCCAAAGCGCAGGCCGCAGCGATGAATTGACCAACGGAAGGCTGACGCAATGGCTTGAGTATTGTGATATAGAATAACAATGATTATCATTCTCTTATTTGACTGTTATTCTACCGTCGCAACTCACGTCCGCCATGCCAACGTCCTCCTCCCGTTCCGTCGTGACCGGCCTATATGGCGAACATCATGCGTGGCTTGTCGCTTGGCTGGCCAGAAAGGTGCAAAACACAGCGGACGCGGCCGATCTGGCGCAAGACACTTTCTTGCGCGTCATCGGCAAGCAGGCGGCCGAACTGGAGGCGCTGCGCGAGCCGCGCGCCCTGCTCACCGCCATCGCCAAGGGCCTGGTGGTGGATCACTGGCGGCGCAGGGATATCGAGCGGTCGTATCTTGAAGCGCTGGCGGCCCTGCCGGAATCCTACGTCCCTTCTCCCGAGGCGAGGCTGATTGCCCTGGACACGCTGGTAAAGCTGGATGCCTTGCTTGACGGCTTGAAGCCGGCGTTGCGCTGCGCACTGCTGTGGACGCGCCTGGAAGGCATCACCGTGGCCGAGGTGGCGGGGCGGCTGAATGTTTCCGTGGCCACGGCCGAACGCTATCTTGCGAAGGCGCTGCGCCATTGCTACGAGCAGGTCTATGCCGCGCTTTAGTCCGGCCGTCGCAAGCGACGTGGACAGCGCGGTGGTGGACAAAGCCATTGCGTGGTTCGTTCGCCTGCAGTCCGGTCAGGTCAAAGCGGAGGATCGCGCCAATTTCGACATGTGGCTTGCCGCCAGCCCCCAGCATGAATTGGCCTGGCAGCGCATCCAGTCGCTCGGAGGGCGCGTGGACGAGGTGCCCGCCGCGATCGGGCTGAAAACGTTGGAGCATATGCGAAGCCGCAAGATGCAGCGGCGCTCCATGCTCAAGGCCCTGAGCCTGGTTCTTGCCGGCGGCGGCGCGGCTGCCTGGCTGACGACGGAAACCGACGCCTGGCAAGCGGCCACGGCTGATTACGCAACGGCTACCGGCCAGCGGCGTACCGTCATGCTCAGCGACGGCACCGAAATTGTCATGAATACGGACTCGGCTTTGAACGTCCGCTTTGATGCGCACAGCCGCTGGGTCGACTTGCTGCGCGGCGAAGTATGCATTACGACCGGCGCCGAGCCGGAGTCCGCCGCTTATCGTCCGTTTCGGGTTCGTACCGAGTTCGGCACATTGCGCGCGCTGGGTACGCGTTTTCTGGTCCGCCTGGATGCGTCCCGGGCCTGGCTGTGCGTTGAGCAGGGCGCGGTGGAAGTGTTGCCGCTGAACGGAGGATCCGCCATCGGTCGGGCGAACGAAACCTTGCGCTTCGACCGCGGCAATGTGGTGTCCGAGGAAGAAACGAATCCGCCGCCCGCCGCATGGCTGGATGGTGTGCTGCTGGCCCGGGACATGCCGCTCGCCAGATTCCTGGAAGAGTTGTCGCGCTACCGGCGAGGCATCATCACCTGTGATCCGGCGGTGGCGCAGTTGCGGGTTTCGGGCGCCTACCAAACCGCCGATCCCGACAAGGCATTGGCCTTGGTCGCTTCCAGCCTGAATCTGCACCTGAGTTATCGCACCCGCTTCTGGGTGGTGGTTGCCGCGGCGCAGGCGGCGAACAAGAATATCTAGAGCCGGTTGACGCAAAAAGGTCTGCGAGCTGCCGGGCCATGGGTAGGCCGGCCCCGGCATACTGGGTGGCTGAACAGGCGTACCAGCCAAAAAATCGCATCGGGAATTGAGGGGTTTTCGTTTGCCGTTCGGCATACAGGATAAGAGGCGACATTTCGCGCCTTACTTTTTGTCCGACGAAGGTGAATCCTGTGGCGCTGCGCCGTAATCCTCCCAAAACATCGATATTGTCCATTTCCATCGCAGGCTCTTTGCGTACATCCAGGCACAGGCTTGCCGGAAAAAGCATCGGGCCGCTGATTGCGCTGGCATTCGCCACGCCGCTGGCGGTTCATGCTCAGGCGGATACGGCTGCGGTTCCGGCGCCGGCTCGGGTTCTCAGGATACAAGCGGGGCCTCTCGATCGGGCGCTCGATGCGCTGGCCAGCAGCGCGGGCATCAGTATTTCCTACGATGCCGCGAATGTGCGCGGCAAAACTACCGCCGGGCTCAATGGCAGCTACGATGCTCCGGGCGCGCTGGCCAGGCTGCTGCAGGGCACGGGTTTGGTGGCCAGGCAGCAAGCCGGTGGCGCCTACCTTATCCGCCTGGCTGCGTCGCCGGTCGTTACTCTGCCGCAGGTCACGGTTACCGCTTCGTCCTTCCGGGAAACGCCTACCGGCCCTGTGGCTGGCTACGCGGCCGTACGCAGCCTCACCGCCACCAAGACAGACACCCCGTTGCTGGAGACGCCGCAGGCGATTTCCGTGATTGGCCGCGAGCAGGCTCAAGAGCAAGGCGCGCAGACTCTGGTCGAAGCGGTCAAATACACGCCTGGAGTGCAGGCCGGCACCAATCCCGTCGACAACCGTTTTGATTCTTTGCGCATACGCGGCTTCGAACCGACCTTGTTTCTGGACGGCATGCAGCTTCCTTATGGCGCCAGCCTTTATGGGCGGCCCAAGGTCGACCCCTATATGGTTGAGCGCATCGAAGTGCTGCGCGGCCCGTCATCCTCGCTTTATGGGTCGATCGCACCCGGGGGGCTGGTCAATTTCGTAAGTCTTCGCCCGCCGGAGGAGACTGTGCATTCCGTGCAGCTGCAGGCCAACACCTGGGGCCGCGGCGAAGCGGCCTTTGACCTGGGCGGCCCGGTGGATGACGGCGGCCGCGTGTCGTATCGTCTGACCGGCCTGGGTTATGCCGGCGGCACCCAGATAGACCGGGCGCAGGAACGCCGTTTCTTGTTCGCTCCTTCAGTCACGATACGTCCCGACGAGAATACTTCGCTTACCTTCATGGCGGCCTATCAGCGGGATCAAGGCGGCATTCAGATCCAGTTCCTGCCGGCTCAGGGCACGCTGATGTCCAATCCGAATGGCGATATTCCCTACGGCAAGAACGTGGGCGAACCCAATACCGACCGCTATTCGCGCACCCAGGCATGGGTGGGCTATGAATTCGAACATCGCTTCAACGATTCGGTGAGGGTCAGCCAGAAACTGCGCTACGCCTATTTGGATACGGATCTGTTTGCCGTGGCGGGCGGCGGTTTGCAAGCGGATATGCGCACGCTCAACCGCCAGGTTCTGTCCGCGCCGGAAAGTGCGAAGAATCTGACGATCGACAATCAATTGGAAACGAAATTCCAGACGGGCGCGTTCAAGCATACTCTGCTTACGGGGTTGGACTACCGCTGGGGCTCGAGCCGCATCGACATGGGCTTTGGCAGCGCGCCTCCGATTGATTTGTACGACACGCAATATGGCGCGTATATCGCCGATCCCGCCGCGTCCGTGCGCACGACGCAGGATCAGACGCAGCTGGGGGTGTATGTTCAGGATCAAGTGGCCCTGGATAAGTGGCGCCTTACCTTGAGCGGGCGGCATGATTGGGTGCGTACTTCGACCACCAACCGCATTTCCGATATGACTTCGCGTCAAAGCGATGGGGCGTTTTCAGGCCGAGCCGGCCTGAACTATGTATTCGATTCAGGTATTTCTCCCTATGTGGCGTGGGCGCATTCCTTCATGCCGACCGTCGGCACGGGTTTTGACGGTACGCCCTTCAAGCCGACCAAAGGGGATCAGTACGAGGCGGGCGTGAAGTACCGGTCGGCTGACGGTGGCCTGGCGTTGAGCGCCGCGCTCTTCACCCTGGAACAGGAGAACTCCTTGACCGTGGATGCCGACCATCCTCAATTCCAGACCCAGAGCGGCAAGATCCGTTCACGCGGGCTGGAGCTGGAGGCTGTGGGCCGCATTACGAAAAACATCAACGTGACGGCGGCTTACACGTACACGGATGCCCGCGTGATCGACAGCAATGGCGCGGATCAGGGCCAGCGCGTCATCGTGACGCCGAAGAACCAGGCATCGGTATGGGCGGACTATACCTTCAACGGCGGCCCGCTCAACAAGCTCAATGTGGGTGCCGGTGTGCGCTATTTCGGAGAAACCTACGGCAATGCGGCGAATACGGTCCGGATTCCATCGAATACATTGGTGGATGTGGGGCTGTCTTACGACCTGAGCGCCCTGGATTCGCGCTTCAAGGGAATGCGGCTGTCCCTGGTCGTGAACAATGTCTTCGACAAACGCTATGTTGCAACGTGCACCAGCCTGAGCGCCTGCTATTACGGCGTCAGCCGCGTAGGCATGGCTACCTTGCGCTACGATTGGTAGGGGGACGCACAATAGGCCATGCGTGCGCGTCATTTCCACTTCTGGTACCGGATTCATCGCTGGACCAGCCTGGTCTGCACGTTATCGCTTTTGCTGTTGTGCCTGAGCGGCCTGCCCCTTGTGCTGAAAGAGGAGATCGGCATCTGGTCCGGCACAACCGTAGAACCCGCCGATCTGCCCGGCGTGACCGGCCGCGTCAGCATCGATCAACTGGCCGCCGACGCACTGGCGCGCCGGCCAGGCGACGCGATCCGCTTCATTTCGGCCAGCGACGACTCTCCGGCCTGGTTCGTTTCGCTGGGCAAGACGCCCGACTCGGCCGAGGCGACCGCGGTTTACAAATACGATGCGCGCACGGGCGAGATGATCCACGACATCGACCAGAAAAGCGGCCTGATGCTTACGATCCGCAGGCTGCACGTCGATCTTTTTGCAGGTTTGGGCGGCACGCTGTTTATTGGTTTGATGGGACTCATGTTCATCCTGTCGACGATATCGGGCATCGTGGTGTATGGGGCCTTCATGCGCGGGAAACCTTTTGGCATGGTGAGAAAAGGCCGGGCCCGCCGGGTCAAATGGCTGGATCTGCATAATCTTCTGGGCATTGCCATTGCCGCCTGGTTGCTCGTGGTGGGGGCGACAGGTGTCGTCAACACCCTGGCGGTGCCGATGCTGGCGCATTGGCAAAAAACCGAGCTGCCGGCGATGACGGCGCACTGGCGCGGCGCGGCGTCGGTATCGGGCGGTTCGGCCCAGCGAGCCATGGAAACGGCGCTGGCCGCTTCGCCCGGCATGGCGATATCGTTTGTGGGTTTTCCCGGCAGCCGATTCAGCACGCCCCGGCATTTCATGGTGTTTCTGCATGGCGACACGACGCTTACGTCCCGGCTGCTCGAGCCCTTCATGGTCGATGCCCGCAGCGGAGAGCTGGTGGCCGCCAAGCCCTTGCCCTGGTACCTGACCGCCTTGCTGGTGTCCCAGCCACTGCATTTTGGCGACTATGGGGGGCTGGCGATGAAGCTGATATGGATAGCGCTGGACTTGATGGCGATTTTCGTGCTGGTCAGCGGCCTGTATTTGTGGTGGGCGCGCCGCGGTGCGGTACAGATGCATTTGCGGGCGCTGCAAGCCGCATCCACCCCGTCAAAGGAGCCATGAGTGCAAAGAAACGCAAGCAGCACCTGGCGTCTGTGGCGTTCGCCGCTAGTCCTGAACGTGGTGCAGGGCGCGGGCCTGGCCTGCGCCCTGCTGGGTGAAGGCCCCGTCTGGCGCGCATTGGCCTGGGCATGCTTGCTGCTGCCGGTGGCGGTCGCCGGGTTTCATGCCTGCAGGCGGCGGTAGCGTTTATTGCTTTCTTCCCGGGTACAGCAGGATGGAGCCGGAGGTTCGTCCGGCTTCCATCGAGCTCCAGCGTGCGCCTGAAGGTTTCGCCGCCTACTCCATCGATGGCGTAGTCTAGGCTCATATAATGGCTTAGATCCACGACCCGCAGGCAGCCGCATCATGAAACTACGAAAGCGCGTTGTGTTTTGCCTACCGCTCATCTTTTCGGGGATGACGCTGATCGCTGGTTGCGCCACCGCTCCTTCGCTGGAAAACCGGCCGGCTTCGCATGCCCTTTCGGTCGATGGGTCATTGGCCACGACGCTGGGCAAGGCCGAAGCCAGCCTAAGCGCGGCCCATCCCGGCAAGACCGGCATCCACATGCTCTCGAACGCGCGCGAGGCCTTTGCGGCGCGGGTGCTTCTGGCACGAGCCGCCCAGCGCACACTCGACGTCCAGTACTACATCTGGCACAAAGACCTGACAGGCACGTTGCTGTTCCAGTCGCTGAACGCCGCGGCCGAGCGCGGCGTGCGGGTGCGCTTGCTGCTGGACGACATGAGCACTTCGGGGCTGGATCCCATACTGGCCGCGCTTGATACGAGCCCGAATATCGAGGTACGTCTGTTCAACCCGTTTTTCATACGCTCGCCGCGCTGGATCAACTACATAAGCGATTTTTCCCGTCTGAACCGCCGCATGCACAACAAGTCGTTCACGGTCGACAATCAAGTCACCATCGTCGGCGGGCGCAATATCGGCGATGAGTATTTCGGGGCGGCGGACGATGTGGTGTTCGCCGATCTCGATGTTCTTGCGATCGGTCCGGTGGTCAAGCAGGTATCGGCCAGCTTCGACAGCTATTGGAGCAGCTTGTCATCGTATCCGGTAAGCCTGCTTATGCCGCCGGGCAACCCGGCGCTGCTCCGGGATCTGGCCACCGAGGCGTCGGAGCTCGAGCATGACCCCCGCGCCGGGGAATACCTGAAGGCATTGCGCGGTTCCAGCCTTATACGTCAGTTGATGGACGGAACGATAGACTTGCAATGGGCCAAGACCAGAATGGTCAGCGACGACCCCCGCAAGGGCCAGGGAGATGTGCCGAACAGCGAGACGCTGGCCGGCAAGCTCGAGCAGGTCATCGGCAAGCCAAAGTCCGACGTCGAACTGGTGTCCTCCTACTTTGTGCCAACCAGGGCCGGCGTCGACAGCTTTACCGCCATGGCCAGGAGCGGGGTCAAGATCAAGATACTGACCAATTCGCTGGATGCCACCGACGTCACCGCTGTCCATGCCGGCTATGCAAAATCGCGTAAACCTTTGCTCGAGGCCGGTATAAAGCTCTACGAAATGCGGCGGTTTTCTCCCACAAACCAGAAACGCCAAAGAGTCGGGCGTTTCGGCATCTCGGGCTCCAGCCTGCATGCGAAAACCTTTTCCGTGGACGGTTCGCGGATTTTTGTCGGCTCGTTCAATTTCGATCCGCGTTCGGCAAAGCTGAATACCGAATTGGGGTTCGTTATCGACAGCCCCGTTCTGGCGCAGGCCATTGCCAAAGCCTTCGATGACAAAGTCCCGGCTATTGCCTACGAGGTGCATCTGTCCGAGACGGGGGATCTATATTGGACCGAGCAAAAAGACGGCAAGGAAATACGGCATGACACCGAACCGGACGCCAGTCTATGGCGCCGGGCCGTGGTCGAGTTTCTATCCTTGCTGCCTATCGACTGGATGCTGTGATGCAGGCGGATTTGCGTGTCGCCGGCACGGCGGATCATCGCCCGCCGGCATCGTCGGGGGCGGCAAGCGTCGCCTCGCGCCACTCTCCCGGAGCCAGTCCATCCAGGGCCCAGGGCCCGATCCGGATCCGCACCAGGCGCAGGGTAGGCAAGCCTATCGCAGCCGTCATGCGCCGCACTTGGCGATTGCGTCCCTCGTGGATGGTCAGCTCCAGCCAGCTTGTCGGTATGCTTTTACGGAACCGCACAGGGGGCTGCCTTTCCCAGAGTTCCGGCTCGTCCAGCAGTCGGGCCTGCGCCGGCAAGGTAAGGCCGTCTTTCAGTAGCACGCCGGAGCGCAGGCATTGCAGTTGTTCGGGTGTGGCTGAGCCCTCCACTTGCACCCAATAGGTTTTTGCCATCTTGTGTCTCGGGTCGGCGATGCGCGCCTGCAAGCGGCCGTCGTTGGTCAGCAGGAGCAGGCCTTCGCTGTCGCGATCCAGGCGTCCCGCGGGGTAGACATCGGGAATCTGGACGAAGTCCTTGAGCGTGGGGCGGCCCTGGGCGTCGCTGAACTGGGCCAGCACATCGAAAGGCTTGTTCAGGATGAGCAGCCGCGTATCGACCGCAGGGGAGGGCTTGCGGCGGGCGGCCATCCGGATGCGGGGTGGATGAGTCGAACGAGGGCTGGATGGCATGCCAGGGTTACGAGAAAAAGGTGAAGTCAGTAGGGGTGCCGGTTGTGGAGAGCTTCTTGGCGGCGCGCTCCGTTCAGCATGGTGATCGGCCCATAGAACAGCATGCTGCACAGCAGCCACACCATGGCGGCCGACCAGAGGGTTTCGCTTGGAAAGTGCGCGCCCTGGCTGATCCGCAGGAAGCTGAACCCAACGCCCGTGGCGATAGCCAGGATCAGGCCCGCCCAGCGCAGCCGCTTGCGCCCCAGCGCCCAGCCGGCAAAGTACAGTCCGAACAACGAGTAGCCCACCGCGGCATGGTTGCTGGGCAAGGCGCCGCCGGCCGCTGTTTTGCCAAATGCCCAGAATGTGCTGGGCATGGAATGGGTTCCGCCGAATATGCTCAACGTGTAGGGACGGGGCAGGGCGGTGTCGTGCTTCAGCATCCAGACCAGCAGGGGAGCCAGCACGAACACGGCGAACAAGGCGCGGAATGCGCTGCGAACTTGCTGTGGTTCCCGATTTCTGTAGCTGCGCAACAGCAGATAGCCGCTGGCTAGAATCAGAGCGGGCAGCACGAGCCAGTTCACCAAGTCAGCCGCCGCTACGGCAAGGGCTTGATGACGCAAGGGAAAAGTGCGGCTGGAGGTGTCGAAGAAGTGAGAGGCCAAGGCCATGTCCAGCTTGGAGTATTGGACGCTGTATGCCAGCCAGCCCAGAAGGATCGGGATGACGACGACATGGCTCAGTACGTAAAAATAGCGATTTGGGTGTCGCATTCCGGCTGTTTCATGAATGGGGCGTGAGTGGACAAGGCGCGCCCATGCCTACCGTTGACGGTGCAGTTTCCACCAGGCAAGCAGTTGCCGCCAATAGCGGGGGCCCTGCTTGACGCGGAACTGTCCCCACCATCTTAGCAGCCCGTAGGACAGGTGTATTTTTTCCTGTCCCAGAGGCATGTCCGGCCGTACCTGCAGCCAGGACGATTTGGAATAGGCGATGAGCTGGTCGGGGTAGACGCTGCGGTGTCCGATGATCAGGTAGGCGGCGATGCCGGCTCCCGCCAGGTAGACGGTTCCAATGGTTCCGCCGAACAGCTCGATGCCCATGAGCACGGCGGCGATGGGGGTGTTGGATGCCGAGGCCACCACGGCCACCAGGCCCACGGCCGCACCCAGCGAGGGGCTGAGCCCCAGCAGCGGCGCGAAGGCGCTGCCGGCTATGGTTCCGATGACGAATTGCGGAGTCACGATGCCGCCGTAGAATCCCGAGCCCAGGGTAATCGCCACCAGCAGGGTTTTCCAGAAAAATCCCAGGTAGGGCATGGCCTGGCCATCCAGCGCCCTGTCCATGAGCGGCAGGCTCAAGCCCAGGTAGTCCGTGGGAATGACGAGAATCAGGGCCGCAAGCAGCAGGCCGCCAAGCAGGGGCATCAGGGGCGGCCATAGGTCGAATTTGATGCGCAACTGGCCGAATGCCGCCCTTACCAGGCCCACCATGTCCACGAATATCCAGGCCACGATGCCGCATAGCATGCCGATGGCGATGGTCTTGATGAACAGGATCTCGGAAAATTGCGGGAGCAGGTTCAGGCTGTAGTACTGGTAGGGAATGCCCAGAAACTTGCTGATTTCGAAAGACGTGACGCCGGCCACGATGGCCGGAAACAGGAAGTCGTGCCGGATGCGGCCGATGGCCAGCACCTCGACGCCGTATATGGCCCCGGCGATGGGCGTGCCGAATACGCTGGCAAAGCCGGCGCTGACGCCGCAGGCAACGATGCGTTTCTGCAATTCGCCGTTCAGCTTGAATATTCGGCCTATGCCCGAGGCCAGCGAGCCGCCTATGTGGGAGCAGGGCCCTTCCTTCCCGGCGGAGCCGCCGCAGGCCAGCGTAATGATGGCGGCAATGGGCTTGATGGCCAGCGTCTTGAACGGCATCCGGCCCGATTGCTTATGCACCGCGGCAATGATCGAATCTTTCAGGCCGGTGGTATTGCGCTTGTAGCCGTAGTACAGCAATAGGCCATTCAGCAGGCCGCCGACCGGCAGCAGCGTCATTTGCAGCCATAGGGGCACGGAAGCTGTCGCGTCTGTCAGGAAGAACAGGCCATGAAGGAAAATACTGGTGCCGACTCCGACGACGACCCCGGTGATACTGGCAAGAACCAGCCACTGTATGACGGTGGCCAGCATGACGACGGGTTCGACGAGATTGACGCGCGGCATGGGCGGTGGTTAGGGTTTGAATGGGCTGATAAAGGGGGGCTGGGCGAAGCGTTGGAATTTTACAGCTGAAACCCTTTTGGCATGATGGATGGGTAAAGCGGTTGGGCTCGTCCCGCGCGGCTTGCCGTCTTTTCGGTATAGTTGGCGAAACAATCCGGGCACCGAACCCAATCACGCACAAAAGCAGGCCATGATCGTCGACAGTTTGAACTACGCGGGTTTTCATTACGGCTTGCGCCAGCCGGATCAGACATTGACGATCCGGATAGGCCAGTGCCCATCCAACATCGATTGGGCGGCGTTCGATGCCTGGCTGTCTCGGAAGCTGGCCATTCCGCTGCAGGGCGGCGATGAGCACGAGGCCAATGGCGCAATCCGGCTGATGTGGCGCATTCTGCAAATAGCCGCCGGGCTGCAGCGCGCCGCGCGCATTCCCGTGTTCGAACCGGGCCGCATCCTGTCGTGCCGCGCCGACGCCGATCATCCGGGCGCCTGGCTGTGCACGGTTGCGGTGCCGCGCGTGGATTTTATCCCGATGCAGTCCTCTCATCTGGCCTATAACTCGGCCACTACCCTCATCCTGGAGGCGGCGGTTGCTTCCAGCCTTCCGGCCAGGCCCGAGGCGCTGTACCAGCAACTGCAGGAGCGCGTGCTGCAGCCCTTGCTGTCCATATTGCCGGCGGGAAAATCAACCATCCATATGCTGCGCACCGCGGGAGAGTGCGGCGTGCCATGGCGGCATCTGGGCAATTGCATTTTCCAGCTTGGCTGGGGCCGGCACGCGCTGCGTATCCAGCGCAGCAAGGCGGGGACGGATTCCCTGATAGGCGCCGAAGCGGCCCAGCACAAATTCATGGCGGCGCAATGGATGCGCCAGGCGGGGCTGCCGGTGCCCGATCATCATCTGGTTCTGGACGAAGACAGTGCCGTGGAGGCCGCGCAGAGTCTTGGCGGCCCCCTGGTCGTGAAGCCAGCCGACCGCGATCGTGGCGAGGGCGTTACGGTCGATGTGGATTCCGAGGAGGCGCTGCGTCAGGCTTTCCGGCATGCGGCGCAGTTCTCCGGGCATGTGCTGGTCGAACGCGCCATCCCCGGCGTTTGCCATCGCCTTCTGGTCGTGCGGGGGCGGGTTCTGTATACGGTAAAGCGCATGCCCATTGCCGTCGAGGGAGATGGCCGGATGACGGTCGCGCAATGCATACAGGCGGCCAACGAGCGGCAAATGGATACGCCGGCCTGGAACCGGCAGCCGCTCTACCCGCAGGATGATCAGGCCGAGGAAGCGCTGGCCCGTGCCGGGCTGACAATGGATACTGTGCTGGACGCCGGCCAATGGGCGCCGCTGCGCCGTATCGAGTCGACGCAGTGGGGCGGCCTGGACGTAGACTATACAACGACATTGCATGCCGACAACGTGGCCATAGCGGTTCAGGCGGCGGCGCTATTCGGGCTGGACATTGCCGGCGTCGATATTATTTCTTCGGATATCACGCGTCCCTGGCACGAGAACGGCGCGGCCATCAACGAGGTCAATGTGGCTCCGCTGCTGGGCGCCAGCCAAAGTTCGCTGGATACCTTGCAGGCGTTGATGCGTCGGATCATGCATGGCGACGGCCGCATTCCCATCGGAGTGGTGGTGGGCGGCAGGAATGCGGCAGCCAGGGCTCTTGTCGTGCAGCAACAATGGATAGGCCAGGGGCATGCCTGCTACGTAACCACCCATGCCGAAACCCTGGGGCCGGACGGACGCGTGATGCCCATGGCGGTTCGAGGGCTTTTCGCGCGCACCATGGCGCTGCTTATGAACAAGGACGTCGGAGCGTTGATCCTGGTGGCGCAAACGGACGAATTGCTCGAAACCGGCCTTCCGGTGGACAGGTTCGATTTTGCCGAACGGGTCGAGGGAGAGTGCGTGGCCGTTGGCGCGGGCTCGGGCGAGGCGGCGGCGCAAGAGCGCACGGATCGACTGGCGCAGCGCCTGGCGGCTTCGTTCGGCGCTTAGGGTTCTGCACGCATCGGGTATCCATGTTTGCCGTCCGGGTTCTAGCGTGTTTTCGGCGCGCGGGCACTATAGTTTCGTCATAGAAACCAGGAACACATCATGAGCTTCCCTTCGTTTTTCGATACGACCCCCACCATCTCCCTGCGCGATCCCCTGGCCCAATTCCTGGGCGCGGCAAGCGATGGCGTCATTCGCTACTCCTACCCGGAGATCGTCAAGCTGGCCGGGCATTCGTGCCCGACGATCGCCGGCGCCTACCTCATGACCGCGAAGGCGCTGCAAACGCTTTACGGCAACGAGCTGCCGGAGCGCGGCGCCATCCGGGTGGAATTCCGCGATGGCCAGCAGGACGGCGTGACCGGCGTCATGGCCAATGTGGCGGCCTTCATTACCGGGGCCACCACGGACAACGGCTTCAAGGGCCTGGGCGGGCGTTTCGACCGGCGCAATCTATTGTTCTTCAATGCGCCGATCGACGGCACCATCCGGTTCCAGCGCCTGGATACGGGCGCCCAGGCAACGGTAAGCTTCAACGCCGCCGCCGTTCCGGCCTCGCCCGAAATGATGCCGGCATTGCACAACGCCCTGGGTGACGGCGCCTCGGAAGAACAGAAACGCCAGTTTGCACAGATGTGGCAGGACCGGGTCCGGCGCATATTCGATCAAGCGGACGCTTTGGATCTGGTGACGGTGGCCGCCGGTTCTGCATGACTCCCGCTACGCCAGCATGCCCCGGTCTTCGATGAAGGCAATGATATCGTCCAGGCCTTTGCCGCTTTTGATGCTGCCCATCACGAAGGGACGCTCGCCGCGCATGCGCCCGGCGTCTTCTTCCATGACGGCGAGAGAAGCGCCGACATAAGGCGCCAGATCGGTCTTGTTGATGATCAGCAGATCCGATTTGGTTATGCCGGGACCGCCTTTGCGCGGTATTTTCTCGCCGCCCGCCACGTCGATGACGTACAGGGTCAAGTCCGACAGTTCGGGGCTGAACGTGGCGGCCAGATTGTCACCGCCCGATTCGACGAAGACGATATCGGCGTCGGGAAACCGGCTCAGCATCTGGTCTATGGCTTCCAGGTTGATGGAAGCATCTTCGCGGATGGCCGTGTGCGGGCAGCCGCCGGTTTCCACGCCCATGATGCGTTCAGGCGGCAGCGCGCCCGAAACCGTGAGCAGACGCTGGTCTTCCTTGGTGTAGATGTCGTTGGTGATGGCGACCAGATCGTATTTCTTGGACATCTGCTTGCACAGCATTTCCAGCAACGTGGTTTTCCCCGAGCCGACGGGGCCGCCCACGCCTATGCGTAGCGGGGGCAGGGGCTTGGTGCGCAAAGAGGATGCGGCGGAAGTTTTGCGTGGGCTGAACATGGCATGGCCTTTCAAGAGCGGAATAGTCGGGAGTACTGGCTTTCGTGGCGAGACGACAAGATGGCGAACTGGGGCGCCAGCGTATGTATGCGTGGTGGATCTTGCGCGGCCCTTTGCGCGGCTTCTTCGTAGACCGAGGGTATTTGCCGGCGCGTGGAGTCGAGAATGCGCTGCCCCGCAATCTGCCCCAGTGGGATGGTCTTGACGGCCGCCATGACCTGGTTTTCCAGCCAGGCGAACAGGTACGCGGCAAGGCCGGCTCGATCATCCACGCCCAGGGCGTGCGCGGCGTATGCATGGGCGGCCGGCAGGGTGATGGTGTCCTGGGCAAGCAGATGGTTCAGCGCGTCGGGTTCGCCCCATTCCAGGTCTTTTGCCAGCCTGGTCAGGGACCAGCCCATCTGCGCGGTTTCCTGGCGCATTTCCCGTGTCTCGCGCGAGGCGAGAAACCAGTCGTTCCAGTATGAAATGCAGGCCGGGTCGCGGCTTGCCCAGCCTTGGAACAACAGGAGCCAGACCGGGGCTTCGCATTGCGCGACGACCAATTCCAACTGTTCGGCGATCCAGCGGCCGGCGCTGGCTTCGTCGACGACGATCTTCATTTCGACGGCCGCTTCCAGGCCCTGCGAATAGCTGTAGCCGCCTATGGGCAGGGCCGGCGACGACAGTTGCAGCAGGGCGGCAAGCTGGGCTGTTTCCATGGATGCTATCTGGACGTGTCGCCGGAGCGGCCGGGGCGGTTCGGGTTGGCGTCATGACGGCTACCGTGTCCATGATCGTGTTCGTGTTCGGCGGCGTGATCGTGATCATGCCCGTGGGCGTGGCCATGTTCGTGCTTGTGTCCATGGTCGCCATGTTCATGATCATGCACGGCGTAGGCCGCCTGGGCCAGGGCGTAGTCTTCTTCGAAGGTGGCGTCGTGGCCGTGCTTGTGGCCGCCGCCGTAGGCGCCGGTCTCGGGCTCGAACGGCGCCTCGACCTGTTCGACGGCCACGCCTTTTATCTTCTTCAGCATGTCCATGAGCACCGGGTCGTGCTCCAGTTGCAGATAAGCCTCGCCGATTTCCAGCGGCACATGCCGGTTGCCAAGATGGTAGGCGGCGCGCGTCAGTTGCGTCGCGGTGCCGGCCGTTACCCTCAGGACGGATTGCGGGGCGGCCTGGACGACGATGAATTTCCCGTCGTCGGCCAGGAGCAGATCGCCGTGGGCCAGAACCGTGCCCTGCAAAAGAGCAAGGCCGATCTCTTCGCCGGTGTCCAGGGTAAGCTTTTGCCGGCTGCGGCGCCGCAGATCGAACGGCAGGATGGCCCTGGGGGCGTTGCGGGTCAGCGCCGCCGCGACGTTGACGCCATGCAGGTGTTTTTTGACGATGCGCATGATCAGAATAGAAAGTAGCGTTGAGCCATGGGCAGGATGGTGACCGGTTCGCAGCTTAGCAGCCGGCCGTCCGCCATGACCTGGTAGGTTTGCGGATCGACGGTGATATGGGGCAGCCAGTTGTTGCGCACCATGTCCTCCTTTTTTACGCTGCGGCAGCCGTGCACCGCTTCAAGCGTCTTGGTCAGGCCCAGCGCATGCACTTGCGGGTTCGCCAGCCCAGCCTGGGAAACGAAGGTGAGCGATGTCTTGACGGCCTTGCCGAAGCTGCCGAACATGGGGCGGAAATGCACGGGCTGAGGCGTGGCGATGGAAGCGCCCGGATCGCCCATGTGAGCGGCCGCGATCATTCCGCCTTTAAGGACGAGGCTGGGCTTCACGCCGAAAAATGCCGGTCGCCACAGCACGATGTCGGCCAGCTTGCCCGGTTCGAGCGAGCCGACTTTATGCGCGATTCCATGGGCCAGCGCCGGGTTGATGGTGTATTTGGCAATGTAGCGTTTGATGCGTTCATTGTCGGCGCGCGTGCTGTCGCCCTCCAGGGCGCCCCGCTGGGCCTTCATTTTGTCGGCGGTCTGCCAGGTACGCAGGACGACCTCGCCGACACGGCCCATGGCTTGCGAATCCGAGCTCATGATGGAAAACGCGCCCAGGTCGTGCAGGATGTCCTCGGCCGCGATCGTTTCGCGGCGAATGCGGCTTTCCGCGAAGGCGACGTCCTCGGCAATGGACGGGTCCAGGTGGTGGCACACCATCAGCATGTCCAGGTGCTCATCCATGGTGTTGGCGGTAAAGGGCATGGTGGGGTTGGTGGATGCCGGCAGGACGTTGGGCATGCCGGCGGCGCGGATGATGTCGGGAGCATGGCCGCCGCCGGCGCCTTCGGTGTGGAAGGAATGAATGGTGCGGCCCTTGAATGCGCGGAAGGTGTCTTCGACGAAGCCCGACTCGTTCAGCGTGTCGCTATGAATGGCAACCTGGACGTCGGTTTTCTCGGCGACACCCAGGCAGGTATCGATGGCCGAGGGAGTCGTGCCCCAGTCTTCGTGCAGCTTCAGTCCTATGGCGCCCGCCTCGACCTGCTCGAACAATGGGCGTGGATCGCTGGCGTTGCCCTTGCCCAGCAGGCCGATGTTCATGGGAAAGGCGTCCAGCGCGCTAAGCATCGAGGCGATATGCCAGGGGCCCGGCGTGCAGGTCGTGGCCAGCGTCCCCGTGGCCGGGCCTGTGCCGCCGCCTATCATGGTCGTGACGCCGCTGGCCAGCGCTTCGTCGATTTGTTGCGGGCAGATGAAGTGGATGTGCGAATCCACGGCTCCGGCTGTAACGATCATGCCTTCGCCCGCGATGACCTCGGTGGCCGGCCCGACCACGATGGTGACGCCCGGCTGTATGTCGGGGTTGCCGGCCTTGCCGATGGCCGCGATCAGGCCGTGCTTGATGCCGATATCGGCCTTGACGATGCCGGTAACGGCATCGATGATGAGCGCATTGGTAATGACGGTATCGACGCAATCGGCGCTTGCGCGCTGGCTTTGACCCATGCCGTCGCGGATGACCGTGCCGCCGCCGAACTTCACTTCCTCTCCGAACACGGTGTGGTCTTTTTCGACCTGCGCCAGCAACTGGGTGTCGGCCAGGCGCACGCGGTCGCCGGTTCCGTTGGCGAAGGTCGGCCCGAACATCTCGACATAGGCTTGGCGTGAAATATCGACCATCACAGTGCTCCCATGATGTCGCCATGAAAACCGTATACATGGCGGTCGCCCGCCAGCTCGACGATTTCAACGGTTCTTTTTTGGCCGGGCTCGAATCGTACCGCGGTGCCCGCGGCAATATTCAGGCGGCAGCCACGGGCGGCGGCGCGGTCGAATTCCAGGGCCGAATTGGTTTCCGCAAAATGGTAATGCGAGCCCACCTGCACGGGGCGGTCGCCGGTGTTGACGACGTCGAGGCTGCGGGTTGTGCGCTGGCGGTTCAGTTCGATATGGCCGGGCTCGACGAGTATTTCGCCTGGAATCATTCTTGTTTCTCCAAGAATGTATGGCGCCTGGGTCAGGCGGCCATGGTGAACAGGGCGACGCCGTAGGCGGCGATGCCGATGCCGGCAATGCGAGTCAGCCACGCGCCATGCCGTTTCAGGGCAAACCCGGCCGCCAGCCCCGCGCCGTGCAGCATCAAGGTGCTAAGCATGAATCCCGCGATGAAGGCGGCGGCGCTGCCGTTGGCGGGAAGCTCGGCCCCATGCGCGATGCCGTGGAATACCGCGAAAAGGCCGACAAGCGCCGCGGCGGCCCAGCCGGGCATGGATCGGCGGCTTGCAACCAGCAGCCCCAGCACGAAGAGCGATGCCATGATCATCGGTTCGGCGCCGGATCCGCCGATGCCGGCGATGCCCATGAGCGCGCCGCAAAGCAGCAGGCACAGGAAGCTGACGGGAGTCCAGATGGCCTGTTTGATATTTTCATGCGTCGACGCGGCCCAGAGCCCCACGGCGATCATGGCGAACAGGTGGTCCAGCCCCGTAAGGGGATGCACGAAGCCCGCGGCAAGCATGCTGCCGGCTATGGGCAGTTCGTGGCCGGGGTGCGCGAAGGCGGCGGCCTGCGCCAGCAAGGCCAGGCCAAGGGTGCGGGCGGCGAAGACGCCGGCGGCGCGAAGCGAAGAGCGGGTAGTCATGGAAGGCTCCGGAAATTCAAAGGTTGCGCACGGATGGCGTTGTGGTTCAGATGATGGGGTGATGCACGGTGATGAGTTTGGTGCCGTCCGGGAAGGTGGCTTCCACTTGAACGTCGGGAATCATTTCGGGTATGCCCTGCATGACGTCGTCGCGCGTGAGGATGGTCGTGCCGTAATGCATGAGTTCCGCCACCGTCCGGCCGTCGCGCGCGCCTTCCATTAGGGCGGCGCTTATCAGCGCCACCGCTTCCGGGTAGTTGAGCTTCACGCCGCGCGCTTTGCGCCGCTCGGCAAGCAGCGCCGCCGTGAAGATAAGCAGCTTGTCTTTTTCTCGGGGGGTAAGTTCCATCGATGTTTCCTTTCAGGTTTTCCACAGGCGCAGGGGGGCGCCGTCGATATCCAGCAGCAAGGGCCGCAAGTGCTGCCATAGCTCGATAAGCTTGTTTTTTACGTCCTGCGCATGCAGGCCCAGCGCCCGGACAAGACAGAGCCCTTGTCCGTTTTCCTGCGGCATATGGGTCAGGCCCATGCGCAGGGTGTCGGTCCAGGGCAGGTCCTGGGCCAGGCCGTCGACCTGCTCGGCGGTCAGGCCGGTTCCGAACGCCCACAGAGTTGCCAGTACGGGATAGCCGGACAACCCGTTGGCGCTGCGGCGAATAGGGCTGTCGGCACCCAGTTCTCCGGCATCCAGCCATATGAGGCGCCCATTTAGTGAAATCTGCGTATTGAGCAAAATACGCCCTTCGTCCCAGTGCGACGGTTTTTGAATGCTGCCCAATTGCGTGATTTCCCAACCTATGGCGCTGGCGCCGGTCTGCAGATGCAGCCGGGTGCTTGCCCGGGCATTGGCCTGTTCGAAAAAGATGTTTTCCTGCGGCAGCCAGTCCAGGCGCGCGCCCGGCTCGATGCGGATGTCGACGTCCTGGGCCGAGTGCCTGCCGTTCGCCTTGTACCAGCGAGTCGCTCCCGGGGTGGTCAGCAAGGCATGTGCATCCTGGCCGACATGGATGCTTATGGAAAGGGTGTCGCCGCCGGCTATGCCCGATGGCGGGTGCAGGATGGTGACATGGCAGACTTGCGGCCCTTCGGGGTAGAGCGCTTTCTGGACGAGCAGGGGGCCTTCGTGCTTGCGCTTCGCAAGCACGGTCTTGCGCTGTTCTTGGCGCAAAAAAGAGAGCTGCAGCGCGGCATGCCATTCGTCCGGAAGCGCGGCCATGTCCAGGAGTCTCGTGATCGGTTGATCTTGCGTATATTACGCCGACAAATGCCGGCGCACATCATCGCTGTCGATCTGGGACTTGTCGCCCGCCGAGACCACCTCGCCGCGTGACAGGACGATGAATCTGTCGGCCAGTTCGCGGGCAAAATCGAAATACTGCTCGCATAGCAGGATGCCGATGTCGCCCCGTTCGCGCAACAGCCGGATCACCTTGGCGATATCCTTGATGATGGACGGCTGGATGCCCTCGGTCGGTTCGTCCAGGAGAATGAACCGGGGTTCCGCCACCAGCGCCCGCGCAATGGCAAGCTGCTGCTGTTGGCCCCCCGACAGGTCGCCGCCGCGCCGGGCCAGCATGGTCTCGAGGACCGGGAATAGATCGAATATCTCCTGTTTGATGCGGCGGGCGCGGGCCGCGGGTTTGGAAGCCAGGCCCATCAGGATGTTTTCCTCGACGGTAAGCCGGGAAAAAATGTCGCGTCCCTGCGGCACATAGGCCATGCCCAGCGCGGCGCGCAGATGGGGGGCCATGCGTGTGATGGGGCTGCGATCCAGTTCGATGCTGCCCGAGGCGACGGGAACCACGCCCATCAGGCATTTCAGAAGCGTGGTCTTGCCGACGCCGTTGCGGCCCAGAAGCGCCAGGCATTCTCCCTGTTCCAGCGAGAGCGAGACGTCGCGAAGGATATGGCTGCCGCCGTAGTATTGGTGTATTGACTTGGCTTGCAGCATGTCAGCGCCCCAGATAGACTTCGACGACCCGCTGGTCGGCCTGGACTTGTTCCATGGTGCCTTCGGCCAGCACCGAGCCCTCGTGCAGCACGGTCACTTTGCCCCGGCCCGCGATACGGGCTACGAAATCCATGTCGTGCTCGACTACCATCAGCGAGTGGCGGCCTTTCAGTTCGTTCAGCAGCTCGCTGGTGTGCTCCGTCTCGGCGTCGGTCATTCCCGCCACAGGTTCGTCCAGCAAGAGCAGCTGCGGTTCCTGCATGAGCAGCATGCCGATTTCCAGCCATTGCTTCTGCCCATGGGAGAGCAGGCCGGCAAGGCGCCGTGCCGATTCCTTCAGGCGTATCACTTCCAGCGTGGCTTCAATGGCATCGATCTGCTCGCTGGATAGCCGCGCGAACAAGGTCGGCGCGATGCGCTTGTCGGCTTTCATGGCCAGCTCCAGGTTTTCGAAAACGGTGTGGTTTTCGAAAACGGTGGGCCTCTGGAATTTCCTGCCGATGCCCGCATGGGCGATTTGCGCTTCGCTGAGCGTGGACAGATCGATGTTCTGCCCGAAGAAGGCCGTGCCGGAGGTAGGCCGGGTCTTGCCTGTGATGACGTCCATCATCGTGGTTTTTCCCGCGCCGTTGGGGCCGATGATGCATCGCAGTTCGCCGACGCCGATATCCAGAGTCAGGTTGTTCAGCGCCCTGAAACCGTCGAAATCGACGGTGATTCCGTCCAGATAAACGATGACGCCGTGGGTGGTGTCGACGCCGGACGGCGCCGGGCGGCCGTACGAGGCATTGCCGCCGGCGCCTTCGTCGTAGGTGTCGCCGGCCTGGGCTGGGTGGGCGGGATTCATGTCATTTCCTTCCAAAACGGCCTTGCGCAATCCGGCGCACAAGCCCCACGATGCCTTGGGGCAGGAACATCGTCGTCAGCACGAAAATCAGGCCCAGCGCGTATAGCCAGAACTCGGGAAGCGCACTCGTGAACCAGGTCTTGAGGCCGTTCACCACTCCCGCTCCCACGATGGGGCCGATCAAGGTTCCCCGGCCTCCCGTGGCCACCCAGATGACCATCTCTATCGAGTTCTGCGTGGACATTTCGCTGGGATTGATGATGCCGACCTGGGGCACGTACAGGGCGCCCGCAATTCCGCACAGGATGGCCGAGACGACCCAGACGAAGAGCTTGAAGCCGGCGGGATCGTAGCCGATGAAGCGCAGGCGGCTTTCGGAATCCCGCAGCGCCGTCAGGACGCGCCCAAGCTTGGACTGGGTGATGGCGCGGGCCGCCACCAGGGAGCCCGCCAGCATGAGCAGCGTTGTCCAATAGAGCGCTGCCCGGGTCTGGGGCGAGGTAATGTCGAAACCCAGGATGCGGTTGAATCCCGTGAAGCCGTTGTTGCCGCCGAACCCGGTCTCGTTGCGGAAGAAAAGCAGCATGGCGGCATAGGTCAGGGCCTGTGTGATGATGGAAAAGTACACGCCCTTGATGCGGGAGCGAAAGGCCAGATATCCAAAAACGAAGGCCAGCGCGCCCGGAACCAGGACGACCAGCAAAACGGCGTACAGGAAGTGGTCGGTAAACGCCCAATACCAGGGAAAGTCGTGCCAGCTCAGGAAGGTCATGAAACCTGGAAGCCCGGCTGGCTGGCCGCCGTCCTGGCTGATGGACCGCATCAGGTACATGCCCAGCGCGTAGCCTCCCAGCGCGAAGAATACGCCATGACCCAGCGATAGTATGCCGGCGTAGCCCCAGACCAGGTCCAGCGCCAGCGCGGCCATGGCGTAGCACATGAACTTGCCGATCAGGCTGACCGAGTATGACGAGATATGCAGCGGATGGCCCGCCGGAAACGACAGGTTCATCAGCGGCAGCAATGCCAGAATGACGACGGCAATCAGCAGCGCGGTCCAGGCCGCCGGGGAAAACAGGTTCGGTTGCAAGGAGTGCCGGCTCGAGCGGTGGTGGTGGACAGAGATCATTCCGCGCTTCTCCCCCGGGGTGCGAACAGCCCTTGCGGGCGTTTCTGTACGAACAGCACGATCAGCACCAGGATGGCAATTTTTGCGATGACGGGACCTGCATAGGGCTCCATAAGCTTGTTGACGCCGCCCAGGCCCATTGCGGCAATGACGGTGCCGGCCAGTTGCCCGACGCCTCCAAGCACGACCACCATGAACGAGTCGACGATATAGTTCTGCCCCAGATCAGGTCCCACATTGCCCAACTGGGACAATGCCACCCCGCCCAGGCCGGCTATGCCCGAGCCGATGCCGAAGGCCAGCATGTCGATGCGGCCCGTGGGAACGCCTACGCAGTCCGCCATCTGCCGGTTCTGGGTAATGGCGCGCACGAACAAGCCAATGCGCGTATGGTTCAGTATCAGCCACACAAAAGCGACGACCAGAAAGGCGAAGACGATGATGGCAAGACGGTTGTAGCTGAGCACCAGTCCGCCAAGCACCGTAATGCCGCCGGACATCCAGGATGGGTTGGCGACTTCGACGTTTTGCGCGCCGAACAGGGTTCGGACAGCCTGCATCAGGATGAGGCTGATGCCCCAGGTCGCCAGCAGAGTTTCAAGCGATCGGCCGTACAGCCGGCGGATTACCGTGCGTTCCAGGGCCATGCCTATTGCGGCTGTCGCCAGGAAAGCCGCGGGCAGGGCGGCCAGCACATACCAATCCAGCCACGCGGGGGCGAACCGCTGGAACAGAAGCTGGACAGCGTAGGTGATGTACGCGCCTATCATCAACAGTTCGCCGTGGGCCATGTTGATGACGCCCATCAGTCCGAAAGTAATGGCCAGTCCCAATGCCGCCAGCAGCAGCACGCTGCCCAGGCTGACGCCGTAAAAAATATTGCCGGCCCATTCTATGGTGGCCAAATGCCTGTCGATATGCGAGATCGCGGCTGCCGCGCTGGCACGCACGTTTGCATCGGGCTCGGCATAGGCGCCGTTCGCGTCCCGCACGAGCAAGGCGGCCAGAGCGGGGCGGAAGGCGGCATTGGTTGCCGAGCCAAGCAGGTTCACGGCATGTTCGCGAACGGCGGGATCGGGGCTTTTCAGTTCCAGGCCGGCCTGCGCTGTTTCCAGAGAGGTGCGCACCTGGGGGTCTGCTTCGTGTTCCAATGCGTGCACGATGAGCGGCAGCGCAGCCGGGTCGCTGCTTTTTTGAAGGCGCCTGGCCGCCGCAAGGCGTATCTCCGCTGCCTTCGAGAATATCCGGGATTCGGCCAGGGCGTCCGCGATGGCGCTGCGCAAGCGGTTGTTGATGACTATCGCTTCCGCATCTTGGGGCAAGTCCTGCTCCTGGCCGGTAAGTGGATCGACGGCAAGCTTTGCGTCGTCCGAGACGAGGATTTTTCCCTGCGCGGTGACGTACAGCTTGTCGCTGCCCAATGCCTCCAGCACAGTGACGGCTTCCGGGCTGGAGGAGCCGCCAAGCTGCTCGATGGTCTGCAGCTTGGCTCGGTTATCGCCGCTCGCCAGGGGGGCGAGCAGCGCCGGGTCGACGGTGCCGGCTCCGGCCGCCATGGCCGCCGCCGACAGCAGCAATGCCAGAAGCAGCGCGAGGACGATCGTCCGGATCGTGGCGATGAACATGGCGGGTCCATTCGTGAACATGACGGGCCTGGCCAATCAAAGGCCTTGCTTGCTTTCATTGCCGGGGATGTATGGGCTCCAAGGTTGTGCACGGATGGGACCTTGGGTTTTCCAGACGATATTGAACTGGCCGTCGGCCCTGATTTCGCCAATGAAGACCGGTTTGTGAAGGTGATGGTTGGTCTTGTCCATTTCCACCGTGAAGCCGTCCGGCGCCTTGAATGTCTGCCCGCCCATGGCGGCAATGACTTTGTCCACATCGGTCGACTTGGCCTTTTCGACGGCCTGCTTCCACATATGGATGCCGATATAGGTGGCTTCCATGGGGTCGTTGGTGACCGCGGTGCCGGCATTGGGCAGGTTCTTCGCCTTGGCGTAGGCCTTCCATTTCTTGACGAAGTCGGCGTTCACCGGATTCTTGATGGATTCGAAGTAGTTCCAGGCTGCCAGGTTCCCGACCAAGGGCTTGGTATCCACGCCTCTGAGTTCTTCCTCGCCCACCGAGAATGCGATGACCGGGATATCGGTGGCTTTGATTCCGGCATTGCCCAGTTCTTTATAGAACGGCACGTTCGAGTCGCCGTTGATGGTGGAAATGACGGCCGTTTTCCCTCCCGCGGAAAATTGCTTGATGTCCGCCACGATGGTCTGGTAGTCGGAATGGCCGAACGGTGTGTAGACCTCTTTGATGTCGCTGTCCTTGACGCCCTTCGAGTGCAGGAACGAGCGCAGGATCTTGTTGGTCGTTCTGGGATAGACGTAGTCGGTGCCAAGCAGGACGAACCGTTTTGCTCCGCCTCCATCTTCGCTCATCAGGTACTCGACGGCGGGAATGGCCTGCTGGTTGGGCGCCGCCCCGGTATAAAACACATTTTTCTCCAGCTCTTCGCCTTCGTATTGCACAGGGTAGAACAGCAGGCCGTTCAACTCCTTGAAAACCGGCAGTACGGATTTGCGCGAGACGGACGTCCAGCAGCCGAAGACGACCGCCACCTTGTCCTGCGCCAGGAGCTGGCGCGCCTTTTCGGCAAAAAGAGGCCAGTTGGAGGCGGGGTCGACGATGACGGGCTCCAGTTTCTTGCCCATGACGCCGCCATGGGCGTTGATTTCTTCGATGGTCATCAACGCGACGTCTTTGAGCGACGTTTCGGAAATCGCCATCGTGCCGGATAAGGAGTGAAGAATGCCTACCTTGATCGTATCGGCGGCAAACACTTGCGGGATCCAGCCCGACAGGGCGAACAGGCTGGCGGCGGTTAGTTGCTTGAGAACTCGTCTACGTTGCATGATGGCTCCAAATAAAAGAAGGACAGTCGATGGCGGGCCCGCGATGCACAATGCCCGATACACCACACTAAGCAATAACCGTGCCAGTTTTTACCGTAGGGCCGCCCCAAGGTAAAAAAGCCCCCTTGGGGGGCAGCGAACCGCGCAAGCGGTGAAGCGTGGGGGTGCCGTTTTACCGTAGGGCCGCCCCAAGGCAAAAAGGCCCCCTCGGGGGACTGTTTTAATTTGGGCCGCCCCAATGCGGAACGCCCCTTTGGGGGGCGGTGATTTCGCGCGTTGCGGCGCAGCTATGGTTGATGATGGTGCGCCCGCGCACCGCTATATCGGAGCGGATGCGTCAAACAGGTGCGCGGCGGGGAAGTTGCCGGCGTGGGCCGCTACGACTGGGTCTTTACCTGAGCGGTTTTTATCGGGAATGCCCAGTCGTAGGCATAGTTGAAGATGAAGGCGTAGACCATGAAGAAAACGGCCAGCAAGATGTCCATCATGAAGGCCGTATAAAGACTGATGCCAAGATACCAGGCCACCAGCGGCAGCATGATGGCCAGCATGCCGGCTTCGAAGGCCACGGCGTGGAATACCCGCAGCGGCAGGCTTTTCGCCGTCGATCCGGTCAGCCGGAGCAAGGCGTGGTCGAAGCCGTAGTTGTACAGGTAGTTCCAGACGGTCGCCACGAGGGAGGCGAGCACGCTGAGGATGCCCATGCTGGCAAAGGGCAGGTCGAAGAGCAGCGCGCCGGCGGGAGTGACGATGGCCAGTGCGATGGCTTCGAAAAGCAGGGTGTGCCGGATTCGGTCTTTGCTGGTGCGCATTGCGGTCATGGGTTCGGGGCCTTGCGTAGCCAAGGCGCAGGCGGTTTTTGGATATGGGGTGTTGTGGGCGGCCGTCCGCCCACGTCTCTTTAGAGCAGCGAGATCAGCCCAATGGGAATGCCGGCCAGCAGCAGCCACTTGATGACGTAATACAGCGGCTTGTTCTTTTGCTTGAGTTGCTTGCCCGCCAGGCGGAACTTCTGGATGTATTTGAACGAGCGGTTCAGGCCGCCGGTGCGGTCGTTGTCGTCGTTGGGCGACGAGGCGGCGGCCATGACGTTGCGCGCAAACCAATGGTTGACGGCGGCCGCCCAGCGGTACTTCATGGGCCGTTCTACGTCGCAGAACAGAATGATGCGATCCGCTTCCGACTGGTTCTCGGCGTAGTGGATGAAGGTTTCGTCGAACAGCACCGCCTCGCCGTCGCGCCAGCTGTAGGGAATGCCGTCCACGTTGATGAAGCAGCGGTCGTCGTTGGGCGTGACCAGGCCGAGGTGGTAGCGGATCGAGCCGGCGTAGGGGTCGCGGTGCTTCATCAGCTTGCTGCCGGGCGGCAGCTCGGCGAACATGGCGGCCTTGATGCTGGGGATGCCGTTGAGGATCTCGGTGGTCCTGGGGCAAAGCTGGCGCGCCGACTCGTGATTGTCGCTGTACCACTTAAGGTAGAAGCGCTTCCAGCCCCGGCTGAAGAACGAGTTGAAGCCCAGGTCGTCGAGCTTTTGCGAGCTTTTGATATGGCCTTGCAGCGTCAGCGCTTCGTCGCGGATTTCCTGCCAGCGGCTGGTGAGCGCCTTGAGTTCGGGGAATTCGTCCTGCGAATGGTAGGCGCGATCCGGCACTTTGGAGAACATGTACAGGAATGCATTGATGGGCGCCATGAAGCTGGAGTGATCCGAAAGCTGGCGGAAGAACCGGAAGCGCACCTTGCCGCGGAAATGCACATAGAGGACGCTGGCTGCAATGAAGAGCACAACAAGGATTTTGATCATGACGATGAATGCATAAGAAGAATCTATGGCCCGGCCGCGCAGGGCCCGGCCGGCCGCTTGGGAGCGCGATGCGGTAATTGTATGCCAAGGGGCGCCGAATGCCTTGATAAAAGGGCGGCCTCTTGCCGTTTGTGGCCACCGCCGGCACGCCCGGTTTCGGGCTTCCGGGGGCCTGGGAGGCCCCTTCCGCTTGCTGGCGAGGCTATTGAGGAGGCTTCTGGGAAATATGCTGCGCGATTTCCCTTTCCACCCGCCTGTCGGGTATTAGCCACAGGAGGGCGACGATGACGTAGAACGCGCCGGATAGCCATGGTGATACGAACGACGTGCCGATGCCTAGCAGATACAGGACAGGGGAGATTTTACCCTTGGTGTCGCGGCTGACCGCATGCGCCAGCACCGAGCCCGGCCCTTGCTGCTTGATGATGCGGCTTTGCAGAATGACATAGGCAATGGCGCAGCACAGCAGGTTTACGCCATACAGGAACAGTGTGACAGGGGCGAAATGGTTTTCGCCCATCCAGCCGGTGGTGAAGGGCAGCAGCGAAAGCCAGAACAGCAGATGAAGATTGCTCCACAGGATGGCGCCGTTGACTTTGTCGGCCAGGTGCAGCATGTGGTGATGGTTGTTCCAGTAGATGCCTATGTAGATGAAGCTCAAGACGTAGCTGAGGAATACGGGCAGCACCGACAGCAGCGCGGGAAAGGTGGGCTCGTGCGGCACCTTCATTTCGAGCACCATGATGGTGATGATGATCGCCAGCACACCGTCGCTGAAGGCTTCCAGGCGATTTTTCTCCATGTTTTTCTCCTGACTCAAGAACGCAGATTTACGCACAGGCCGGCGGGTTTTGTCCAGTTTCCCGTAAGGCGGGCTTGCCGCCGGGAGGACGAGCTGTC
>JBEBXF010000004.1:0-30734 GCA_040391725.1 Eoetvoesiella caeni
CGGCGTCAGGAAGGCGAAGTTCGACGACACTGCATCGAAAGCACCTTGCAGTCCGGTTCCTGCCGACAAGATGCGGTAACGGGCATCTTGTCGATAGACGCCATCGACACCGATGAGCACGACCGAGCCGCCTTGCAGCGTGGCTTTGCCTGTTGCATCAATACGGTCGGATTCGTTGCTTTGGAGATCGACTTCAACGGCATAGCGCGAGCCAGACGCAAAGACCAGGTCGCCGTCAACGGTCAGCGTGCCGATGGAATTACCCGGGGCCAACGTGCCGCCTGAGGCGATCGCAATCTGCGAGCCGGGCCCCGATCCAGCGGTACCGGAGCCACCCAGCGTAGCGCCGTCAAGCACGTCAAGCGAACCGCCCAACACACCGCTGCCCTCACCATTGCCCACCAGCAAGGTGCCTTTGGCCAGCGTTGTCGTGCCGGCAAAGGCAGTGCTATCGCCAGTCAGCAACAAGGTGCCGCTGCCAGCCAGCGTCAGTTGGCCATTGCCTGAAAGCCGGCCGCCATAGGCAGCGCTGCTGGTGTCGGTGAAGGTCAGCGCGGTAGCCGTGCCATCGAGCAGCACATCGCCACTAAAGCGCGCGGCTGCTGTCGAGAGCCCGCCCTGAGCCACAGTCCAGTCCAGCGTTGACCTGCCGTCAAGCGCAAGAACACCTGCGCCGTTCTTGATCATGGCGCCGTCTGTACCGCCCCAGCCAGTAATGTCACCGGCAAAGCGACCGTCTGTTTCCTGATTGAACGTCACGGTGCCGGCATTGGCGATGTTGCCGGAGATGGAATCAACGTTTCCAAAAACTGATCCGCCCTCGACCCGCGTGTTGCCATAAGCATTGGCGCCGGCCAGCCATAAGGCGCCCGCGCCGCGTTTGACGAGATCACCCTGTCCGGCGATGTTCCGGTCAAGATGGAAACTATTGGCTGCATCGGCAATGTCGAAGCCGCCGCCATGCGGACTCCAGACGATATCGCGCCCGGTGCCGTTGAAATCCGTACCGGTGATGCGGAGCACACCGCCATTGAAAGCCAATACGCCATCCTCATGGCCAAGATTGGCGTTGCTCGAGACCGATAGCACGCCGCCGCTGATCGTGGTGCCGCCCTCATACGTGTTGGCCCCTGAAAGTACCAGTGTGCCAGCTTGGGTCTTGATGATACCGCCGGTACCCGTAATATGGCTGGAGATTTCGGCGCTGTCGGCCAAGACACGAATCTCGGATCCGCCCGGATCCGTTTCCAGTGTGCCGGACCCTTGCAGGCGATAGCCTTCATCGACGAACTGCAGGCCCTTGAAGCGCTGCGTGCCCTCGACCATGACTGTTCCGCCGTCGAAGTTGCCGGGCTGATTCTTGAAAATCGCATGATTGCCGGCCCAGGCCACCGCCGCACTGCCATGCTGATTAAGCCATCGAGTGTCGGTGCCGTTCCAAACGCCATCGCCGCCCTGCCAGTGCTGCAACGTGTCATCGCCAAGCGATGCCGACACGAACAAGTCGACCTTATGATCGCCAGCCGAGATCCCATATAAGCTCGCATCGCCATAAGGTACCGTGCCCACTGCCAACCCGCTGCCCGAAAGCGCCCCATCATAAGTCATCAGGCGGTAGTAGCCTAACGCCACCGCACCAGTGGAAGCATCCGTGCTTTGTGCCAAGTTCAGCGTTCCGGCAAGTTGAAGGTTGCCGCCGACGTCAATCCGATCGCTGCGCCCCACGGTCGGATCGGCCGCCGTGCCAGGTGTGCCCAGCTCAAAATCGAGAATCGATCCCGAGGAGAGCGCCAGATCGCCTGCCACGGTCAGCGTACCAACGGAATTGCCCGGCGCAAGGATGCCGCCCGCCTCCACAGTGGTAGTGCCCACTGTACCCGAGCCGCCCAGCGTCGCACCGTCGTTGACAGTGATGACACTGGCGAGCCTTCCATTCACCCGCAGGGCACCACCTTGCACTGTGGTGGTGCCGCCGAAGGTGGCGTCGCCGCTCAGAGTCAGGAGACCGGTCCCGGTTTTGGAGAAGGTATTGACGCTGTCGCTGTCAAAGACGTAAAAATTTCCTGTCAAGATCAGATTGTGGTCACCGTCGACGGTCAGATGGTTGGCGCCAGGTGAAACGAAGTCTATGCGGTTAGTCAGTACCACGTCGGTATTGGCGCGAAGGGTGCCGCCGAAACCGGCGATTTCCAACCGCCCCATCCCCAATGCCTGCTCATGACCTACCTCCAGGACGGCGCCGTTCTGGAGATTGGTATATCCATGGCTGTTGGCGCTATTGAGCACCAGCGTGCCGCCCGTAACGTATAGCCCATTGCTCACACCGCTGATCTGACCGTTGATCGTCAGGACACCGCTACCCGACTTGGTCAGCCTTCCTGTCGTCGAAGCGATGTCACCATCATAGACGGTGTCGCCGCTTTGAGCGATTTGGACATAGACATCGCCCATGTCCAGCGTGCCTCCGGCGCCAGAAAGCGAGGACATCGAAAGGCCCCAGCCATTGAGATCAAGGGTACCGCCATTAATCACATAGGCACCCTCCGGAACAAAGGCGGTAGGGCCTCCCGCGCGCAGTGTGCCCTCCTCGACCGTGGTCGCACCGATATAGCTATTTGCGCCGGATAATGTCAGCGTGCCTCCGCCAAGTTTAGTGATGCCTCCAGCGCCTTGCAGGCTTGTGCCGATGCCTATGTCATGGCCATTGCTGTCGATGAAGGCGCCTCCTTCGTCAAAGAGCACATCGCCGGCATCGAAATTGCTCAGGAAATCGGCTTTGTCGCCGGTGGCGCGCAGAATGCCGCCATCGAAGTTGATGCTGCCGCTACCCGCGCCTACTCCAATAACGCCGGTTTCCAGCACGCCCCGCGCACCTTGTGTCCCGACTATATTCAGCACAGCTGAACCTGCAGCACCCAGTTGCACATAGGAAGTCGCAACCTTGCCGCCATCAATAACAGTCAGTACGCCGGCGCTCTGCAGCCCCACATCCAGGCTTGAAGTGTTCGTCCAGGCCGAACCAACACCCGTGATCGTAGCCGTCCCACTGCTGCCGTGGGTATAGCCGAGATAGCCGATGGCGCTATTTACCTGCCCGCCCTCTTCGATGCGAAGTACTCCCTCGCCGAGGATCCCCACCACCAAGCCGGCAGAATTGATCCATGTAGAACCATTTCCCCGCACCGTCACCGTTCCGCTGGAGCCCCCCTCAACGCCGATATGACCAAAGTCATTGTTGACCTGGCCGCCATTAAGGATAGTCAACGCACCGGTGGAGAGATTCCCAACACGCAGGGTGCTGATTTCCCAGGGATTCGGCTGGGTGCCCGAGTCATCGCCTTCAGGATCCAGGCCGTCGACGACCTCATGCCCGCCGTTGTCAATAGTGGCCACCTGAGCCTGTGCGGGAACCCAGACGGCCAGCATCAGTACAGATGCGCCGGCACATACTGTCGTTTTGCACTTGCCGCATCTTTTGGCATGCTCGGACACGACCTGGAACACGCCCCGTGCGCAATTGAAGATAACGCGATACATCCGGTTCATAAGCGTCTCTAGTGGTTCTAGTTGTAGTCGCCACTATAAAAGCTGCTGAATGTATAAGGTCATCACTCCGTTTCAAAAAAATCGTCTTTGCGTTTCATGGCTTCCGGCAAGGAAAGTGCGGCGGACAACGTGGCCGGCTATCTTTTTGACGCTGCCCTCACGTCGCTGGGGCTTACGCCAAAACGCCGGCGAAACAGGCGGCTGACATTGGGCCAGTCGTAAAGGCCGCAACGCAGGGCCAGCATTTGAATCGGCTGCCTTTTATTTTCTTTTTGCAGCAGGTGCAAGAACTGCTGCAGGCGCAGCTCCCGGATATAGCCTTGCACAGACAGCTCTTTATCATCAAAAAGCCGGTACAACGTGGAGCGCGAACAGCCGATCGCCGCGGCCACAGCGTCTGGATCAAGTTCCGGGGCGGCCAGATGGCGTTTTATGTAGCGTTGCGCGGCAGCGAACAAGCCCACGCTCGATCGCTCTGTGTCTTGCAAGGTGGTGGAAAAGGCAGCCTCGATCGTCGCAAGGGCGAACGACTCGGACGCATCCAGCAAGCCCTGTTGCTCAATGGGCTCCAGCCCCATTGCCATCCGGGGAAACTGCTGCAGGTGATCGCGCAATAGCCCGGCCAACCGGGAACTGGCCAGTGCGGCATTGATCATGTCCGGCATGGGCACGGCGCCCGGAAAGAGTGATTTGAGCAAAGGACGGGAAAGATCAAGCTGGACAAGGGTATGCCGGGAAGAAAAGCGTATCGAGGTGGGGTGCGATCCATCGAGCAAGAAAAAACCGCCTCTGCCTATGTTCGTGGGTTCGCCACGCTCGTAGGTGCACTGCACCTGTCCTTCCAGCATGAGCATCAGCGCCAGCTCGTCAAATTCCGCGTTGCGGATCGTGTGCTTGGTCAGGTGGGCACTGATGGCGTCCGATTCGGCATAGTGCATTTCGCCTGTCGTCGTGGCCAATGAAATGGCCTTCGCGCGAAAATCCTTGCGCTGGCGCTCGTCGGGCGCGTCGACGCTAAAGGTGCGCACGACGTCGCTGACCCAGAAATCAAACCGTGAGGCAGGCGCGACGTCTTCGGTCGAGACTTCCTGAAACAGGCGTTGTTCGGGCCTTCCTTGCGAAAATGCATGATGCGACACGATGCTCCTCCTCGGCCTTTGTTGACTTGGTTATAGGTATGAAGCGCCCTCGGTTTTTTTTGACCTTAGCACAAGAACGTCCATTTCAACACGCTGGAACAAGTGTTCAATCGGCCTGTCGGTACCGTCGCCGCTCGCGAATCAGCTAAAAATCACAAGAAAACAGTTTTGGTTTTACGGACGCGAGCGCTCTTCCCTATCGCAATGCGGCGAAATATTGCGCTGGCGGTTGCCCCAGCGCTTTTTTGAACATGGTGATGAACGCGGTCACCGAGTCATAGCCGAGATCGCCGGCGGTCTGCTGCACGGTGGCTCCTCCGGCAAGTTGCCGCAAGGCGACGATCAGATGCCATTGCTGGCGCCATCGGCCGAAAGTCAGCCCGGTTTCCCGCTGTACCAGCCGCGCCAGCGACCGTTCGCTCATGGCCAGCCCGCGCGCCCATTGGGCCAAGGTACGACGGTCAGCGGGATTCTCCGTCAAGGCGTCCGCGATGCGGCGGATTTTCGGATGCCCGGAAATAGGTAGATGCAACTGTTCGATGGGCGTATCGGCCAATTGCTCGAGCAATACCGCGGCGACGCGCGCGGTCGCGCCCTCGTGCGGATAGGCAGGCGCCTGTCCGGCCAGGTGCAGGATCAGCTCGCGCACCATCGGGCTGACCGCCAGCGTGCAGCACTCGCCGGGCATTGGTGCGGCGCCCGGTTCGATGAACAGAAAGCAGATTCGAGCATTGTCGGTGGCGCGGTTGCTATGCGGCATGCCGCCCGGAATCCAAATCGCATGGTTGGGCGGCGCCATCCACATCGCCTTGGGGACCTCGCACACCACGCCGCCATGCAGCGCCATCACCAGTTGCCCCTTGCGGTGCCGGTGCACGGGCTGCTCCATGTCGTTCTGTTCGACTTCCAGCAGCAGCGCCGCGGCGGGACGGTCATCCGTATCCGGGTCGAAACGGCACAGCGATTGATCGAGTGGAATGCTGATTGTCATAATTTAAAGATTGTTTGACTTTCTTTCTTTATTAAATCAGAAAAATGATCGGTATATTAGGGGTATTCCCTAGATTAAGAGAAGATTGATCATGAGTACTGCATCGCAACGATCGGCGGCGCGTCAAACGGCGCTGCTGGCCGGCATTCTGTTGATCGCGGCGAACCTGCGCGCCCCTTTCACCGGCTTGCCCCCTTTGCTCGGCTCGATCCGGGCGGATCTCGGCCTGGGCACCACGGCGGCCGGTGCATTGACCACCCTGCCGCTATTGGCGTTCGCGCTGGTTTCGCCTTTTGGCGCACTGCTTGCGCGTAAATACGGGCTGGAGCGCGCGCTTTTCGGCGCGCTCGTGCTCATTGCGCTGGGAATTGCGCTGCGTTCGGCCGGGGCGCCCTGGAACCTTTATGCTGGCACGGCCATCATTGGCATGGGCATTGCCATCGGCAACGTCCTCTTGCCCAGCCTGGTCAAGAGGAATTTTCCGCGTGCCGTCGCTTCGCTGACCGGCGCCTATGCGCTGGCGATGGGCGTAGCCGCGGCGCTGGGTTCCGCGGCGGTCGTTCCCCTGGCCCGTGCCTGGGGATGGCATGGCGCGCTGGCTGCATTCTTTGTCCTGCCCCTGGCCGCGCTGGCTGTCTGGTCGACGCAACTAAACGCGCATGTCTCCCCTGCTTCCAACAAGACGGCATCTGCGCATGCCGGCAAAGTCTGGCGCTCGGCACTGGCCTGGCAGGTCACGCTGTTTCTCGGCCTGAATTCGACGATCTACTATGTGGCCATCGGCTGGTTGCCAACCATCCTGATCGACTCCGGCCTGTCGCCGGAATACGCAGGCTCTCTGCACGGTATTCTGCAACTGGCGACCGCCGTGCCCGGGTTGGTGCTTGGCCCGATTCTGCTTCGCCTGCGCGACCAGCGTTTGCCGGCAGCCGTGGTGGCCGGTTTCTCGGTCATCGCCCTGGCCGGTCTGCTGGCGCTGCCGCGGTTTGCGCTGGCCTGGTCGATTCTGTTCGGCCTGGGCACCGGCGCGGGCATTATCCTGGGATTGAGCTTCATCGGCTTGCGTACTCGCAACGCGCACCAGGCTGCTTCACTGTCGGGCATGTCGCAATGCATCGGCTACCTGCTGGCGGCCGCGGGGCCGATGGCAATGGGCAGGCTGCACGATACGCTGGGGGGCTGGGGCGTACCTTTGGGCATATGCACAGTCCTGGCGATTGTTGCCATGTTCATGGGCTGGCTGGCCGGACGCGCCCGCCATATCGAAGCGTAGACGCATCCATCGGAGCGGACGGCCGAGGGGCAACGGACGAACAGGCGGATTGCGGGTTATCGCACCGCCCGTTCCGGCTATTGCCGGCGGCGGCGACCGCCCGAAAAACATCGGTAGCCCAGGAGCAGCAAGCCGCCCGCCAGGCCGAACAAGCCCATGGCGCCGCCACCCGAGCCGCCTTCGTGCGAGGGCGGTTTCACGAACAAAGCGGCATACCAGGCAATGCCCTGGTTCTCGGCGTTGCCCAGCTTGACGCCGGCCTCGCTGTCGATCGAGAACACATGGCGCCCGGTGCCGCGGTCGTAAAAGCGGTATACGGGCGACAGCCCCGGCCACGATCGCTGGAAGGCTCCGAATGCGCGCCCTTCCCGGGTCCAGTTGGCATCGCCGTCAAGCTGCGCCTGCTCGGAGGCATCCAATGTGTAGATGCGGTCGCCGCTTTTGGAGACATAGCTCATTACCGCGGTGACTCCGGTTCTATCGGTTTCGTTGGCGAACTCCACGTGCTTGAGCGTATAGCCCTGGTTGTTTACGAGGTCGTTGGCCCGTTGGGAGTCGCTGGTCAGCACGTCGGGCTGATTGTTTGCGGCCAGGCGGAACACCACTGGCAGGTCGGTGTCGATGTCGTAGCTGGCCAGCGACTGGCTGGCATAGCTGACGGTGCGTGGTTGATCCAAGCTTTTGTCGATGGGATACACCTGGGGATTGGCGGGTTTGGTGTAGGTGGTGCCTGCTTGCGGGCTGCGGCCTGGGCCGCCGGGATTGTAGATGTCGCTATAGCCTGGCACCTTGGCGGTGGGGATTTCCACCGATTGCAGCAGGCGCATGGCAGCGGCGTCGCCTTTCATGATTACGTCGAAATAATTGTCGTGGTCTTCGGTGTAGTAGGCGCGTTGCGGCACGCCGTCGGGCGGCTGGCCGACTTCCGCCAGGCCCACGATTTCGATTTTTCCCGCTCCCAGGTCATAGGCCTTCCCGGCCTTGTCGAGGACGACGGGGTTGCCGTTTGCGTCCAACGCGTGCAGCCTGAAAAAGGTTTCGAAATCGGTGGGCATGAAGCCGCTGAGGCCGTCCGGGGAGAATCCGCCGGAAGTGAACAAGCGTAGCCGGTATTGGGCGTTTTCGCCGTAAAGCGAGTAGCCGTCGTTTGGAAACGAGCCATTGAGCGCGGGCGGCGGAAAGTCGCCGGCCGGCGAAAAGCGGCTGAGCTTGGCGCCGACTAGCGCCGGCCCGGCCACGTAGGGATTGCTGCTTGGCGCCGACAACCCGACGATGGATACGGGGCCGTTCGGGCCAACCGCCATGAGTGGGGAGGAACCCGCCACGAACGAGACGGTTACCGGGTAAATCGCGCCCGCGGTGTCGGGGGAAAGCCGGTTGGCGAATTCGCCGAACACCACGATGACATGGCGCTCGTTATGGTCGTAATTGGGGTTGAGTGCTGCCGCCACGGGATGGACGATTTCACCGGTGTTGAGCGTAATGGCAATGTTTTCGGGCGATACCGAACTGGGCAGCAACGGCCAGCTGACTTCGATGGGCATGGCATCGGCCAATACCGGCGCGGCGCCGAAACCCGCCACCACCGAGCCGATGACGCTTGCGCCGCTGGTCAGGTTGCGCAGCGGCGGAACCGGATCGAGTGCCGCCCAGTCGAGATTGACACCGGCCCCGGCGTTCACCGCGAAGGGCAAATCGCTGGCGTTCAGCAAGCCGGGAATGCCGATGATGCCTTCGAAACCCAGGTTGGCGGCCAGTATCTCCGGCTTGTCCGTCCAAAGGTCGGAGTTGATCAGGACGTCGCGGTGCAATTGAATATAGGCCGCCGCTTGCTTGGGATCGGGCGCATCGGCGGCATGCGCGAAAGAGGCCAGGAGGGTCGAGAGAGCGGCAGCAAGTGCCGTGCGCGCGGCTGGAGTCATCGGTGCGTATCCTGTCGTTGTCGGGGCGTCGAGCCAATGATGGGCAATAATGCGCAAACTGTAACATTGTTGGTCAATCTTGTCGAAATATTTCCTTGATCGGAATAATGCGACGCCAGCCGGCTTGCGCGGCCAGCATACCCAGTCCCAGACAAAATCCATAGACATGCGCGATGCCGACGATGCGCCCTCCTATCAGGCGCTCTTCCGTCGCCGCCGGCGCCACCAGCCATTGCCAGAGCATCCAGGCGGAGATGGCCGCCAGCGCGAGTCCTGCGGGACGGTCCCCGCGCCAGGCCTGGGGAAGCAGACCCATGGCAAACAGGCCGTACAGCACGCCCGACAGGCCGGCGTAGTTCGGCACGTTCGGAGAAAACCACCATAGAAGCAGGCTGATGCCCAGGGCCAGGCCGGCAAGCCTGGGCCAGACATGGCGGTTGAAAAGCTGTGGAGCCAGGGCGCAGCAAAGCAAGACGCCCAGAACGTTCAAGCCGGCGTGGACCCAGCCCAGATGCGTAAAGTGCGCGCCCAGCAGGCGCCACCATTCACCGGCCGCCAGCCCGTCGCGGCTGAAGCGCAGGAACTGGTGCGCGGGGTCGCCCGCCGCCTGCACAAGCAACAAAATCGCGGCTAGCGCCAGGGCGTGCGGCCAGGGTTCGGGGCCGGTTGTTTTTGCTCGAGGAATCACGCGTGATGGCTGGAACGGTGTCGATACTCTATGGCATCATAAGTACTTTGGCCCGGATGCCGCAAGCGTTGCCGGGCCTGGTGCGCCGTGTGGCGGGGTCGCGCATCGAATCAGCCACACAACGCACTGAGGACGGCATCCGTCATGGACGCTGGTCATTCCTTTCATTTTTCAAGAGACTCGAAATGCTGAAGATCTGGGGCCGTACCAATTCCGTGAATGTTCAGAAAGTGCTGTGGTGTTGCGACGAGCTGGCGCTGCCTTACGAGCGCATCGATGCGGGCATGCAGTTTGGCCGGAACAAAGAGCCTGCCTACCTGAGCATGAATCCGAACGGCCAGATTCCCACGATCGAGGACGGCGATTTCGTTTTGTGGGAATCCAATTCCATCTTGCGCTACCTGGCCATGGAGTATGGCGCTTCGGGCAGCCTTTATCCTCAGGATTCCAAGGCGCGCGCCCGCGTAGACCGATGGCTGGACTGGTCGCTGTCCACGCTGCAGCCGGCCGACAAGCCCGTGTTCTGGGGCATGGTGCGCACTCCGGCGGAGCAGCGCGACATGGCCGCCTTGCAGACCGCCGCCGATGCGGCCGGCAAGCTTTGGCTGATCGTCGATGCGCATTTAAAGGGGCGAAACTTTATCGAGGGTGATGCCTTTTCGCTTGCCGATATCGTGCTGGGCGCATTTTGCCGCCGCTTCATCGACATGGACGGCCTCCACAAGCCCGCTACCCCGCAGTTGCAGCGCTGGTACGAATCCCTGCAAGAGCGCCCCGCTTTCCAGCGCCATATCGCGCCTGCGTTAAGCTGAGCCCGCCGCCAGTCTCAACAACACCAAGATGCCCGCGCCTGCCAGATAGGGGCCGAAGAACACCGGCTCGCCCTTCTGCATGCGCCCAGCCAGGCGCAGCCCCAGCGCCACGGCCAGAGCAGCGCAGGAAGAAATCAGCAAGATCCAGGGCAGGCACATCCAGCCCGACCAGGCGCCCAGGGCGGCCAGCAATTTGAAGTCGCCGTGCCCCATGCCCATTCGGCCGGTGAACAGCAAAAACAGCCGGCAAACACACCAAAGCGCCAGATAACCCGCCACCGCGCCCAGCACGGCGTCGGGCAAAGGCGTGAAGGCGCCTCGTAGATTCACCAGCAAGCCCAGCCATAGCAATGGCAGGCTCAGGCTGTCGGGCAGCAGCCCGGTTTCGGCGTCTATCCATGCCAGCGCCAGCAGCACCATGGTGTATACGATAGCTGCCGCTGCGGCGAGTGTCGGCCCCAAAAGCCAGGCCCACAATATAGCCAGGACAGGCCCCGCTACCCAGAAACCCGTGCGGCAGCGCCGATGAGCCAGGGTTGGTTCATCGGTGATGCCCGCGTCGAGCGCGCGCGGCAGCCGGTAGGCGGAGCGGCTCAGGACGGCCGCCAGAACCAGCGCGAATGCCGCGGCCGCCAGCATGGCGCCTGTTCGCCCAATGCCCCAGGGTATCCACAAGTCGGGCATCAGCGGCGGGCTGCGGGCGCGGAAACGGGAACAAAGCCTTGCACCACGTTCGCCGGGTTGGCGGGCATGGCGACTTGCTCGGTGACGCCATCCTGGTCGATGGAGACCGCGCCGGCCGTGACGCCGGCCAGGGTAACGCCCGGCGCCAGTGCCTGCCCCACGCGGTAGGCTTGCGCCGTCCCGCCATTGACGGAAAGCAGGGCCGCCCCGCCCTTGTCGCTGGTAATCAGGCCCATGACGGCCACCCGCACGCGCAACGCCCCGCCGCCGAACCAGCGGGCCACGGCAGCGGTGTTTTGTTCCGCGGAGGCGAGGTCGAGCATGGGCGGCAGCGCGCGCGGAGACGGCGCCAGCAGCAAAGCCCCCCATACGCCTACCCCCAGGGCAAGCACCACGATGGCCAGGCCGCGGGCGAATGTGGGCGCATCGGCGCGAAACAGCACGGGTAAGCGATACATCGGCACGAATCCTTGTTGGCGGCAAAAACGCCTGGCCGCATCGATAAAACGTGGAAAGCCAGTATGATGCCCGTTAATCGGCGGGCCGGCAATTGCCGGCATGCCGGCGCCGGGAGTGATGAAAAGACCGGAAATATACGGCTTTGTCGTCCCGGAAATCCCCGATTGACAACTCAATTCGAGGTCGAGAAGTCAGTATAATCCTGTCAAATGGGGCTCCAGCCATTGTCATTTTCGGGCGGGTAAGTTAATTTTAAAATGTGCCAAAAAATGACATCCATCAGCTTTTGTGTCGGAGAGTCTCAATACCTACGATGATTTCCATTCCAGCCCTCTGGCTGCGCCGCCGCGCCGCCCTTCGTGTCTTTTCCTTTCCCTTGCAGCCGTCCTTCCCCATGAAACGCCGTCTTTCCGCCCATCCCCGCTCCGCCAGCATACATCGCCAGCTTGGTTTTTCCCTGATCGAAATCATGGTGGTGGTCGTCATCATGGGGATCATGGCCGCGCTGATCGTGCCCAATCTCATGGATCGCCCCGATCAAGCGCGCGCCGTGGCGGCGCGCCAGGATATCGGCGCCCTCATGCAGGCGCTCAAGCTGTATCGGCTGGACAACGGCCGCTACCCCACTGCGGAAGAAGGCTTGCAGGTCCTTGCCAACGATCCCGCCAACGGTCAGCGTTCAGGACGGCGTTCGTATATGGATCGTCTTCCGAACGACCCCTGGGGCACGCCGTACCAATACCTGAACCCGGGCGTGCACGGCGAAATCGACGTGTTCTCGCTGGGCGCCGACGGGCACCCGGGAGGCGAAGGCAACGATGCCGATATTGGTTCCTGGTCCAAATAATCGTGCAATGCGAATAGGCCTTCGGCAAGAGCCGCGCGGGTTTGCTGCGCGGGCTGTCCGGCAAGGGGGATTCTCGTTGCTGGAAGTGCTGATCGTTCTGGTGGTCATCGGCATTGCCACGGCCACCGTCAGCGTCAGCGCGTTTTCCGGAGGAGATGCCCGCGCATTGCGCCAGGACGCCCAGCGCCTGGCGCAATTGTTTGCCGTGGCCCAGGCCGAAGCCCGAAAGGATTCGAGCCTGGTCGTCTGGGAATACGACAGCCGGGGTTATGGGTTTGCGCGGGCCTCGCGCGACATCTTCCTGCCCACCGGCATGGCGCGCCGTTCCGGGCCGGCGCTTGCCCAACGCTTTGCCGACGGCAGCGCGCTGCGCCCAAGATCCTGGACGTCGGACAACGCGATTTCCGTACGGGTGGACCCCGCCGGAGAAACCGTGTTCAACGCCGAGTGGATATCGGGCCCCCAGGTCGTCGAGCTCGACGACGGCCTGAACACCGTTCGTATCGTACGATCCGGCAATGGCCGATACGAGGTGCTTCCATGAACCCGCCCCAGGCGCAGGCGGGCTTCACCTTGCTGGAGGTTCTTATTGCCCTGGCCATTGTCAGCATCGCTCTGGCGGCCTCGATACGGGCTTTGGGCGTAAGCGCCGGCGGCGCCCATGCCATGCAGCAACGCAGCCTGGCGCTGCAGGCGGCCGAGAACAACCTGGCCGAATTGCGTTTGCAGCGGGCCTTTCCGGCCGCCGGCCGCACGACCGTAGCCTGTCCGCAAGGGCCATTGGCCCTGCAATGCGAGCAGCAGGTGCAATCCACCGTCAATGGCAATTTCCGGCAAGTCACAGTGCGGGTGCGCCTGGCTCAAGGCCCGGTGCTGGCGGAACTGAGCGGCTTGCTGTCGTTGCTGCCATGAAGCTTGCGCGTGCGAACCAGCAAGGCTTTACCCTGATCGAGGTGCTGGTCGCCCTGGCGCTGATGGCGCTGCTCAGCATCATTTCCTGGCGGGCGCTCGATCTGGTCGAACGTTCCAGCGAAAAGCTCGGAGCCAGCACCGACGACACTCTGGCCCTCGTGCGGGTGCTGGGCCAGATTCAAACCGATATCAGCCGATATGCCGGCACCGATGTCCTGGCTTCGCCCGCCGCGGAAGCCGCGTCGTCGGACTCCGGAACGGGCGCCGCCGGTCCGGCCGTTGAAGCAGGCTCGCTGCTGCCTCCCGGCATCGTCTGGGCCGAACCCGTGCTGAGCGTAGTGCGCTCGGCCGGCGACGGAGCCTGGCAGCGGGTCGTGTGGCGCAAAGACGGCGATACCCTGCGCCGCGCCGTCGCGCCGGCCTCTCAAGCACTCCCCCTGCCCGAGCCGGGGGCTGGAGAAGTCGTGCTGAGGCACATCAAGAGCTTCATGGTGCGAGCCTGGGTGCCGGGCCGCGGGTGGTCGGCCGTGAAGGCGACGGATCTGCAACTGACCGCCACGGGGCTGGAAATCCAGATCGAGCGCCAGCACAACGGCGCCGATGAAATCTACAGAAAAGTGGTGCCGCTGCCATGATTCGATTCCCGCATGCAGCCCGCCGCCGCTTCGCTCCACCGCCCGGCTCCGTGCCGAAACGGCAGAGCCATGGCCGCCAGCGCGGCATGGCCGTCATCGCCGCTTTGGTCGTGGTAGCGGCGGCGGCCGTCATCATCGCGGCAATCGTGGAGCGCCAGTCGCTGCTTGCCGACACCCTGGCCAGCGCGCGCGATCGCGTCCAGGCGAAGTGGCTGTTGCGCGGCGGGCTGGACTGGTCGCGCGTGATTTTGTTCAATGACGCGCGCCGCAACGCCGTAACCCGCAAGGACGCGATCTGGGACCAGCCTATTTCGGGACTTGAAATCACCGCGCCCGGCGATGCGCGCAAAGCGTACTTTTCGGGGCAGATCGAAGACGAGCAAGGCAAGTTCAACATCACCGGCCTGGCGGTCCGGGGCGTGGTGCAGCCGGCGCAACTGGCCGTTTTCAAAAAGCTGCTGGCCAGCCTGGGGGTTCCGGATTCGCTGGCCGGGCCCATTGCCCAGCGGGTCGCCGATTCCCAGCTTCGCTCCGATGCCGGGCAAGCGGCGCCCGGATTGAGAAGCGTGGGCGATCTTCTCGGCATCCCGGACATGTCGCCCGCGATTGCCGCGACGCTTTCCGTCTATCTGGCCGTTTTGCCGAAAGGCGCCACCGTCAATGCCAACACCGCCAGCGCTGAAGTGCTGAGCGCCAGCATTCCCGGCCTGGATCTCGCCCGCGCGCGCGATTTGACCGTGCAGCGGGACGGCGGGCGATGGTTTACCAGCAGAGCCGACTTCTTCAATCGCCTGAACGATTCCGACATCGTGCCCGGAAATCAAATAGGCGTCGCCAGCGAATGGTTCAAGGTCACCGGCCAGGTCGCCCTTGACGACGTCGTTGCGAGGATGCAGGCGTTGTTGTATCGTCACGGCGGCCAGCCGCCCGCCATCCGCTGGATCAAGGAATGACATGAAGAACACATTGCGCCTGGCCTTGCCTCCCCTTGATCGGGTCACGCCCGGATCCGTCGTGGCTTTCGCGCTGTTCGACGGCAAAGGCCAGCTGCTGCGCAGCGGCGAGCTGCCATTGCCGGAGCTTGCCCAGGCGGTTCCCGCCGACCAGGTTCACGTTATCCTGCATCCGGGCGATGCCATCGTCGCGACCATTCATCTTCCTCCACTGCCTGCGAAGCGGCTGGATGCCGCCGTAGAGGCCAGCGTCGAGCCCATGGCGCTGAGCGATACGTCCAGCCTGTGCATCGCTCATGGGCCGCGCGATGTCGACGGCAATGTCTGCGTGGCCTGGGCGGATCGGCAGGCCTTGCTGCAAGCCTGGCGCTACCTTGGCGATGCCGGCCTGAAGGTCGCCGCCATCGTGCCTTTCGCGCTGGCGATCCACGAAAAAGACCCTCGTCCCGATTCGCCGCTGACGCTTCCCGTGGATGGCCGCTGGCGGGAGCCGTTGCCGCGCTGGTCGCTGGCGCGGCCCGAATGGCGCCCGGCTTCGCAGGTGCATCGCTGGCGCCGCGCGGCCTTGTGGGCCGGGGCCGCCGCCTTGCTATGGCTGGTCGGCCTGCAAATTTATGCTGCCCAGTTGCGCAGCGAGGCGCGCACGCTCCAGGTTTCCACGGAACAGGCCGTGCGCAAGGCGTTTCCATCCATTCCGGTCATCATCGATCCGGTGACGCAGGCACGCAAGCAGCGCGACATGCTGCGCCTGAAGGGCGGCGCGGCCGGCGAAGACGATTTCATGCCCCTGGCGATGGGCGCGGCCCGGGTGCTGGCGTTCGCCGACGGCCATGTCGCCTCGCTGCGTTACGAAAAAGGTGAACTGACGTTGACCCTGGCTGAAGGCTATACACCGCCCGCCGACGAGGCGGCTTTGCATCAGGAAGCGGCCGTGCAGTCGCTTGTGCTGGAAAAGGACGACAACGTTGCGCACACCTGGCATGTCCGGCGCGCCGCCGCTCGAACCAAGGAGCCTCGTCAATGATAGGACGCCGGCATCCGTCGCCCCCCTCCTCCTCTTCCGTCTGGCGCCAGCAGATCGAGACAGCGCGGCAGCAGGCCCTTGCATGGTGGAACGAACGCACCCTCCAGGAGCGCAAGCTGCTGCAGGTAGGCTCCGCCGTCGTCGCGGTCGCGCTGATCTGGACATTGGGCGTGCAGCCCGCCCTGAACACCATTGCACGATCGCGCGAGCAACTGCCTCGCCTGCATGCCGATGCCGCGCAGGTGGATGCCTTGATACTCGAGGCTCAAGCTCTGCAGCGCGGCCAAGCCGGAAAAATCGACGCCGCCGATCTTGCGGGGGCCTTGCGCGCCACGCTGCAGCGGGCGGGCCTGGAAGATGCCGCCACACTTAGCGAAGTCCGTGGCGGCGCTGACAACGCGCCGCGGCAGTGGGAAATCGTCTTGTCCAACGCCAGCGCGGCGCACGTCATGCAGTGGTTGGCCAGCCTGCCCTATCTGCTGCAATTGCAGACCCGAACCGTCGAGCTCGCGCGTGCCAATGTGAACGGCCGCGACAGACCCGGCCAGGTCACGGGACGGATCGTCGTTCAGCAGCCCGCGGAGCGCGCGCCATGAGCCGGCGCCTGATATTCCGTCTTATCGGCCTGGCACTGCTCGCCGGTTTCGCCGCCCTGGCGGTATTGCCCGCGCGCTGGGCCATGGTAATGCTTCCGCAAAGCTGGCCGCTGGCCATCGTCGACGCCAGCGGAACGCTCTGGTCGGGCAGCGCCACCATCGCGGTCGGCACGCCGGCATACCGGCGCACCCTGCCCGAACCGTTGCGCTGGCAGGTCTCTTTCGCCAACGGCCTCAAACTGCGTGTCACCCATCCCTGGCTGGGCGGCCCGCTGATTCTTACACCCGGCTGGACAGGAATGGGCGTGTCCGGACAAACGCTCAAATTGCCCGCTTCGGCACTGGGCGCGCTGGATGCCCGAATCGCGGCCATCGGCCCGGGCGGCGAGCTGTCGCTCAAATGGCCGGCCAGTGTCGTTGGATCGAGCCGGCGGCCGGCGGGCTCCACGCTGCTTGAAGCCCAATGGCACAACGCCGTTTCGGCGTTGACGCCCGTTCGTCCACTGGGCGATTACACCCTGGTTTTGAAGCAGGGCGAGCAGAAAAACCGCGTGGATCTCGTTCTCGACACCCGCCAGGGGCCGCTGATGCTGAACGGCACTGGAGCGCTGGACGGCAACGCCTCCCGATTCGACGGCACGGCGCAGGTGGATCCCGCCGCCAGCAAAAGCACCCATGCCGCGTTGCATGATGTGCTGGCCGCCCTTGGGCCGGAACGGAACAATCAAACCATTCTGCATTTTCATTAATGCATCTCAAAACAACAGACCTATCGATACCGTCATGAAAAATCCCCATAATAAAGTGAGCAACAGCCATCGTTTCTATCCGGCCTTGTCCACCCTGGCGCTATCCCTGCTTTTGGCCGGCTGCGCCACGGCTCCCAAACAGAACACCGCCGATGCGGACGCTTCTCCGCTGGTTGTTCGCACCTCGGTCGGCCAGGAAGGCTGGCGCGAGGAAACTTCGAAAAACTACTCCCCTCCTCCGCCCAAGCCGGCGCCACGCCGCCGGTCCACGGCGCGCGAGCAGGCCGAACAAGAGCCTTCGGCCTCTTCCGAAGCCGCCCGCAACCAGTCCGGCGCCACCACCATGCTCAACTTCGTGGGGGCCGACCTGCAGGGCGTGGTGCGTGCCATGGCGCGGTTCACGGGCAGGAACTTCGTGGTGGATCCGCGCGTCAAGGGCCAGTTGACGCTGGTTTCGGAGGCGCCCGTCGACTCGGACACGGCGTATTCGATGCTGCTCAGCGCCCTGCGCATGCAGGGCTTCGCCGTGGTCGAGGTCGATGGAGTAAGCCGGGTGGTTCCGGAAGCGGACGCCAAGCTGCAGGGAACGGCCGTCAGCCAAAATGCGCAGACCACCGCGAAACACAGCGGCGAGCTCATGACGCGGGTCTTCCAGTTGCGCTATGAAAACGCCGCGAGCCTGGTGCCCATATTGCGGCCCATGATCGCTCCCAACAACACCATCAATGCCTACACCGGCAACAACACGCTGGTCGTTACCGACTATGCCGACAATCTGGATCGCATCGCCCAGGTCATCGCCGGCATCGACACGCCCAAAGCCATCAGCACCGACGTCGTCCCCATCCAGTACGGCGTCGCGCTCGACGTCGCGGCGCTGGCCGCGCAATTGCTGGACAATAGAACCGGCGGCGATACGTCGCAGCAAACCGTGGTGCTGGCCGATCCACGCACCAATTCCGTCCTGCTTCGCGCCACCAGCCCGGAAAAATTGAAGCTGGCCCGCAACCTCGTCGAAAGAATCGACAGCCCCGAGTCGCAGGAAGGCAACCTGCACGTGGTGTATTTGCGCAATGCACAGGCAACCAAGCTGGCTCAGGTCCTGCGCGGCGCGCTGGGCGGCCAGAACAGCCAGAGCGGCCAGATAGGCAACAACGGCGGCAGCGGCAACGGCAGCCTGAGCAACCCGCTCTCCGGAGGCTTGTCCAGCGGATCCTCGAACGCGTCGTCGTCCAGCGCCTTGCAAGGATTCAACACGGCATCGAGCACGAAGTCGGTCTCGGGCCAGAACAGCATGTCGGGCGCAAAGGGCGGGACGACCGGCTCTTTGGGCGGTTCTGACAACAACTCCACGCAGTCGGTGGCGTTCACGGCGGGCGGCGCCACGGTGCAGGCCGACCCCTCCACCAACACGCTGATCATCTCCGCGCCGGCTCCGCTGTACCGCAGCCTGCGCGAAGTCATCGACCAGCTCGACCAGCGCCGCGCCCAGGTGCTGGTTGAAAGCCTCATCGTCGAAGTCAATGCCGACAACGCGGCGGAATTCGGCATTCAATGGATGGCGGGCGGCAACGACATCTCCAGCGGAAAAACCGCCTTCATCGGCGGCGCCAACCTGGGCGGCACGGGCTTGACCACCGGCACCAGCACCACCATCGATGCGCTGGCCCAGGGCCTGAGCCTGGGCGTGGTCAAAGGCACCGTTAACGTCCTGGGCAACCAGGTGCTCAACCTGGGCGTGCTGGCCCGCGCTTTGCAGTCCAAAGATGGCGCCAACGTGCTGTCCACGCCCAACCTCATGACGCTCGACAACGAAGAGGCCAGCATCATGGTCGGCCGAACCGTGCCGTTCGTCACGGGGCAATACACGACCACGGCCGACGGCGCCAGCAATCCGTTCCAGACCATAACCCGCGAAGACGTCGGCCTGACCCTGCGCATCCGCCCGCAGATATCCGAGGGCGGCACGGTCAAGCTGGCGCTCTACCAGGAAGTCAGCAGCCTGGATGGCAGCCTGACCAGCGACGCGAGCACGCTGGTCACGCGCAAGCGCGCGCTGGAAACCAATGTGCTGGTCGACGATGGGCAGATCATCGTGCTGGGCGGCCTGCTCGAGGACACCATCAACGACAGCGCAAAGTCGGTGCCCTTGCTGGGCGACATTCCCCTGCTGGGCAATCTGTTCCGCTACGACAGCCGGCAACGCAGCAAGACCAATCTGATGATCTTCCTGCGGCCGCACATTGTGCGCAACGCGCAGGACGGGGCCAGCCTCACCCTGGATCGATACAACTACATGCGCGAGGCGCAGGCGCACTTGCCGCCGAGATCCACCTGGTTCTCGCCCTCGTCGGCCATGACACCGCTGCCCAATGTCACGCGCAATCCGCAAACGGGCCTGCTCGATCTGCGTGAGGCGCAACATGCCGCTCCGGCGCCGGCATCCGATGTCGCCCCGGTCGCCGTGCCCTCGCCCACTGCGCCCGTCCCCGTGAAGCAGCCATGAGCATCCGGCTTCCCTATGCCTGGGCGCGTACCTACAGGGCCCTGATCCAGTCCGGCCCCGCCGGCGTCGTGCTGGTCAGCTCGGCCAGAACGCCGGCGTGGGCGCTGGCCGAGATACGCCGGCGCCATGGCGAGCTGGCGCATCGGGAAGTTCCCGACTCCGAGCTCGATACGCTGCTGGCGGCCGCCTACGCGCAAACGGGGGATGCCGCCGCCGTGGTGGACGAGGCGGCCAACGAAATCGACCTCGATCGCCTGATGCAGGATATCCCCGAAGTCGAAGATTTGCTCGAAGCCAGCGACGACGCGCCCGTCATCCGAATGATCAACGCGCTGTTCACCCAGGCCGCCCGGGACGGCGCCAGCGACATCCACCTGGAAGTGTTCGAAAACCATTCCGTGGTGCGCTACCGCGTGGACGGCACCTTGCGCGACATCGTCAATCCGCGCCGCGCGCTGCATAATGCCCTGGTATCGCGCATCAAGATCATGGCCAGCCTCGACATCGCCGAAAAGCGCCTGCCGCAGGACGGCCGGATCGCGCTGCGTGTGGGCGGCCGTCCCATCGACGTGCGGGTTTCCACCCTGCCCACCGGCCATGGCGAACGCGCCGTGCTGCGTCTGCTCGACAAAGAAGCCGGCCGCCTGGAACTGGAAAGGCTGGGCATGGCCCCCGAGGTACTGCGCCAACTGGATGCGCTGATTCATCAGCCGCACGGCATCGTGCTGGTCACCGGCCCCACCGGCAGCGGCAAGACCACGACGCTGTATGCCGCGCTGGGCCGCCTCGAAGCGTCGACCACCAATATTCTTACCGTGGAAGACCCCATCGAGTACGATCTGCCGGGAATCGGACAAACCCAGGTCAATTCGCGCATCGACCTGACATTCGCCGCCGCCTTGCGCGCCATCCTGCGCCAGGATCCCGACGTCATCATGATCGGTGAAATCCGCGATCTGGAAACCGCGCAGATTGCGGTTCAAGCCTCGTTGACGGGGCATCTGGTGCTGGCCACTCTGCATACCAACGACGCGGTTTCCGCCGTGACCCGGCTCGTCGACATGGGGGTGGAGCCCTTCCTGCTGGCCTCCACACTGCAGGGCGTGCTGGCGCAACGGCTGGTGCGCAAGCTTTGCCCCCACTGCAAGATCAGCCGGCCCGACGGCACGGCCTCGTTGAATCCGGGCGGATGCGCCGCTTGCGGCCATACCGGCTATAGCGGGCGCACCGGTGTGCACGAGCTTTTTTCGGTGGACGACGCCTTGCGCGGCATGATCCACGCCGGAGCGGACGAGCAGGCCCTGCGTCACGCCGCACAGCGCACCGGCCTGCAAAGCCTGCGCCAGGACGGGATGCGCTGGATCCAGCAAGGAGTCACCACCGATGACGAGATCGCCCGGGTAACCCGCGAAGTTTAGGGTCTGTCAACACTGAAAGGAGCCTTACGCAGGTTCAGCCTTCGAGGGCCTACTACATATGCCTACCTATCAATACGAAGCCGCCAATGCCGCCGGACGCACGGAACGAGGCCTGATCGACGCGGACAGCGAGCGCAACGCCCGCCAGGCCCTGCGCGCGCGCGGCTTGTTGCCGCTGTCCCTGCGGGCCGCGGGGGGTGGGCGCGGCAAGCCGGGCCAGGTCCTGAAAGGCCCCCGCATCAGCGATTCGGACCTGGGTTGGCTGACCCGCCAGCTCGCCAGCCTGCTGGCGGCGCGCCTGCCGCTGGAGGCGGCACTCAGCGCCACGCTGGAGCAAGCCGAGCGCCAGCACGTCGCCCATACCTTGGCTTCGGTGCGCGCCGACATCCGCGCCGGCCACCGCCTGGGTGAAGCGCTGGCGGCGCGTCCCCGCGATTTCCCGCCTATTTACCGCGCCCTGATCGATGCTGGCGAGCAATCCGGCGACCTGTCCCAGGTCATGGAAAAGCTGGCCGACTACATCGAATCGCGCGGCGCGCTGCGCAACAAGATTCTGACCGCTTTCATCTACCCGATCATCGTTACCGTCGTCTCCATCGCTATCGTGGTCTTTCTGCTCAGTTATGTCGTGCCTCAAGTGGTGGGCGCATTCAGCCAGGCGCATCAGACCCTGCCATTTCTGACCCGCGCCATGCTGGCCATCAGCGGCTTTGTGCGCGACTGGGGCGCGATTGCCGCCGTTGGCCTGGCGGCGCTGTTCGCGCTGTGGCGCTGGCATCTGCGCCATCCGGCCGCCCGCTTGTCCTGGCATGCGCGCGTTCTGCGCCTGCCGCTGTTCGGGCGTTATGTGCTGGGGGTCAATACAGCCCGCTATGCGGCCACCCTGGGTATTCTGACCAGCAGCGGCGTTCCCTTGCTTGCCGCGCTGGAAGCCGCCGGACGCACCTTGAGCAACGACAAATTGCGTCTTGCGGTGGACGAGGCCACCAGGAATGTCCGGGAAGGCAGTCCCTTGGCGGCCGCCCTGCAGGCGCAAAAAGTGTTTCCGCCGCTGCTGATCCACTTGATAGGCAGCGGCGAACGCACCGGGGAATTGCCCGCCATGCTGGAGCGGGCGGCGCGCACGCTGTCCAGCGAACTGGAACGCCGCGCCCTGACCATGACCGCCCTGCTCGAGCCTTTGATGATCCTGGTCATGGGCGGAATCGTGCTGCTTATCGTCCTGGCGGTCATGATGCCCATTATCGAAATCAATCAAATGATTCGATAAGCAGCCCGGGCCCGCCTTGCTGGCCCGGCGCTTGGCGCCGGCGCATCCTCCTGCTTGCGGTGAATGACGATAAATTTTTCTAATCGAAAAAATGAAAAACCAGCATTCGACCTGGGCTCACTCCTAGCCTAATCTAATCCTGCCTGACACTGGCGGCGTCGACGTTACGCCAAAACTCATCCGCAGCACTAATCCGAAATCAGGAAGGAAACAGCTATGAAATGGACCAACAAAAACGGTTACGACTGGTGTGAAGTTCTAGACATCGATTCTATGGTGGGCCGCTTGATCCAGCCCGATCTGCGTCCAGGCAAATGGGCCGGCGACGATATTCGTAAAGCCATGGGCTTTTTTACCAAAGAAAATCGCCGTCACGGCGACCAGCGGCGCGGTGTCACGCTCGTGCACAACGACCTGACAGGTTCCGCAGGCATGTCGCCGGGCATCAGCGTGTCGTTCCAGCCGATTCTGCCGGGCGAAAGGCTGGCCTTTCACCGCCACAATTATGTGGCGATCTATTACTGGATCGAAGGCGAAGGCTACACATGCAACGACGATGAAGGTATAGATCGCGAAGAAACTCGCGTCTACTGGAAAGCGGGCGACGTCACGATATCACCGGCTTGGGTCAACCATGCGCACGTCGTCACGTCAAAAGAGCCCGTCATGCAAATGGCCATCCACGACTTTCCCGAGCTGTGCTACCGCCGCGTCATGATGTCGGAAGACCCCGATGGTCACGAAAACTTGCGCCACATGGTCAAAGGGGTGGTGCCAAGTTTCAACAATTTGGACACCCTCGAAGATCTGGAAGAACGCAGCCAGAAGATATCTTTGAGCACGACAACCAAGTAAGCCTTGCCGTTGTGGATAGCGCATAGCCCTGGCTTCGCGGCAGGCTCGAAGGTGCGCGCCTGTCAGCGCCAGGCGCTTGCGCAAGCCCTACTCACGCGCAAGGATGAAGAAGACGCGGCTGTCCCATAGCAATAGCCAAGGCCCGGCGAAAACGCCGTAGCGCACCATAACAATCAGAACCAGGAGACATCAAAATGCTAAAACATACATTGCAATGTGCAGGCGTTGCAGTAGCTCTGTCATTTTCGGCGATCGCAGGCAGCGCCAACGCCGCTGATCTGAAAATAGGCTTGTTGCTGTCACAGACCGGACCACTTGCCACCTACGGTACATCGATGAAATCGGCCGCCGAATACGCCGTCAAGCAAGTAAACGATGCTGGCGGCATCAACGGCAACAAAGTGGTGCTGGCCCTGGAAGACGATGCCAGCAAGCCCAGTACATTCCTGAATGGACTGAACCGCCTGGTCGCCCAGGAAAAGGTGCTTGCGCTGGTCGGGCCAATTACCAGCGGGTTCTTCCTTGCCGGAGTTCCGATAGTCAAGCAGCACGGCGTATTGATGATTTCGCCCACGGCGACAGCCCCCAACCTTACCAAGGACACCGACAAGGCGTTTCGCAACAACCCGTCCGAAGATGTGAACATCCCCGTCATGTTGAAGTACATCAAGAAGACCATGCCCACGATCGGCAGTATTGCCGTCATTTATGACAACAAGGAATCGGCGGACAAAATCATAGGCGGTCTGTATGAATCCCTGGCACCCAGTGTGGGATGGAAGCTGCAAAGCGTCACGACGTTCTTGTCGGGCCAACTGAACTACAGCGACGTGGTGGCCAAAGCCTTGCGCGACAAGCCCAACGTGGTTGCGGTGGCGGCGCATGCCGAAGATGCGGCCAACGTGGCGCGTGAACTACGGCGCCAGGGTTATAACGGTGCAATCCTTGGCGGCACCTCAACCGTTTCGCAAGACTACATAAAAATCGCGGGTGCCGCGGCCAACGGCACTTACGCCGTGGTTCCCTACTACTATGGCGCGCAAACTCCCCAGAACCTCGAATTTCTTGAGGGCTACAAGAAGTTTTCCGGGCACACCACGGTGGATCCCTGGGAAGCAAGCACCTACGAAAGCGTACGGATGATTCTGCACGCCATGAAGCAGGCAAAGGTTACAGGCGATCCGGCAAAAATCCAGCCCGAACGCGCGGCAGTCAGCAAAGACCTGGCCCTTACCAGCGACTTTCCGGGGCTGATCGGCAACATCAGCTTTGATAAGGAACGGGTGGCCGTCAAGCCATCGGTCATTATTCAAGTAAAAGACGGTGCGTGGAAGGCAGACTAAGTCCTGCCGGAATAGCCCATGAATGGCCCGGCGGCGTTTCGATAATTCAATTTCAACAGGAGTTCACAGCAATGAGTGCTACTGAGTTTTTTCTCCAGCAACTGGGCAACGGACTCATCCTCGGTAGCGCCTACGCGCTGGTTGCCATCGGCTTGACTTTGGTCTTCGGCGTGCTGGGGGTCATCAACCTGGCTCAAGGTGAAATTTTTGTGGTGGGCGCATTTGCCGGACTGGTTTGCTTGCAACAGGGTATGGGCCTGGCCGCCGCACTGCTGGCCGGGGCACTGTGCGCCTGCATCGTGGGCCTGCTCATCGAACGCTACGCACTACGGCCCTTGCCTGCCTCGATCGACCCCCATATCCCACTGGTTTGCACTATTGGGGCCGCGGTAGTGCTGCAGCAGGCGATCGCCATGATTTTCTCTACCCGCCCGCAAGCCTACCCCACCCCGGCAGTGCTTTCCGGGCACATACGACTTGGCGCCATCCAGTTTGATTATGTAAACCTGTTCATCATGGGCCTGGCAATCGTGCTGATGGCCGCACTGGCCTACCTGGTTCGATGTACCAAACTGGGCCTGGCCATACGCGCTGTAGCCGAAAATCCCCGCACGGCCGGGCTGCTGGGGGTCAACCGTAAATTCGTCGTCGCGTTCGTGTTCGGAACCTCTTCAGCCCTGGCCGGCTTCGCCGGCGTACTGGTTGGCATCTATTTCAACAACATTGGGCCGTTCATCGGCATACCGATTGCCATCAAAGCCCTGGCTGCCGTAATTTTCGGGGGGCTGGGCAGCATCCTTGGAGCGGTGTGCGCAAGCCTGATCATCGGCGTGGCCGAAACCATGACAGTCAGCTACGTAGCGTCGTCGTGGCGTGATGCGGTCTCGTTCGGCGTCATCATCGTCATTCTCCTCATCCGCCCGCTCGGCCTTTTCGGCACTCCCACTGTGCAAAAGGTTTAGCCATGAAATCCATCGATACGCCGCTGTTTCGACCAGGACGAAAGCCAACCCAAAGCCGCCGGCCCAAGCTCAGCCGGATCCCCGGTTCACTCGTTTGGGTGGGCCTGGCGATCTGGTGCGCGCCCTATATGGTGTTGGGGGCATTGCGCTATGGGCTGGGCAACGAGGAAATCGGCCAGCCCTTATCGTGGTTTTTCGCACTGGTCGGATTGCAGCTGTTTGCCAGCATTGCCGTGGTACGCGACGTGCGCGTGAATCGCGGCCTGGCGGTAACCGCAATGCTGATTTACGTCGTGTATTTCCTGGGTGTGGTACCGGGTTTTGCCGCAGTCGATTCCGTTTTGCCGCAGTTGTGCATCATGGCCATGATGGCCATTTCATTGTGGCTGCCGTTCGCCAGTGGGCAACTGTCGCTGGCCCAAGGTGGGTTTATGGCCGTGGGCGCCTATGGCAGCGCATGGCTCACCATGCAGCTTCATTGGTCGTTTTTTCCGGCCCTGCTGGTAAGCTCAATCGGCGTTGCCCTGTTTGGCTTTATCGTAAGCTACCCTGCCCTGAGGCTGAAGGGCGTGTATCTGGCCGTTGCCACGCTAGGCCTGGGCGAAGTCGTTCGCATATTCTTTACGAATTTTGAACCGACAGGCGGCGCATTCGGCCTTGCAGGCATCCCCAAGTACACCCAGACCTGGCAGCTTCTGCTGGCCGTCACGGTAATAAGCATCGTGCTGTTCTTTATGGCCAGGGGCCGAATCGGCAGGGCTATATGGGCGGTGCGCCACGACCCCATTGCCGCGATGGCGCTGGGTATCGACATTACGCACATCCGCATCCTAACCTTCACCTCTGGCGCGTTTATCGCTGGGCTGGCGGGGGGGCTCCAGGCTCATTATGTCCAGTTCATCACCGCCGACGATTTTGGCCTGTCCGCACTTATCGACTGGCTTACCATCGTTATGGTGGGCGGCTTCGAAACCTTTTTCGGCGCGCTGGCGGCCACGGTCGTGCTGGGGACCCTGCCTGAACTCATGCGCTTTTTGTCGGAATGGCGCCTGCTGCTCAATGGTGTCGTTCTGGTGGTGTTTTTAATACTCCGCCCCAATGGAATCATTACGCGCGAGCTGCTTGGATGGCGGTTTTCACCCACAATGGATCCACGGCGCGAGAAAAATTCGAGCCTTCCGCCGGCAAAAAAAACCTCCGGCCAGGAACCTGCCATTGACTCAAAAACCGCGGCAATGCCCGAGGCAGGCCACTCAATCCGCTCCAATGCGAACCCGCTGCTGGAGGTCAAGGACGTCAGCAAACGTTTTGGCGGCATTGCGGCCTTGAGCGACGTGTCACTCGACGTACGGGCAGGAGAAATTCATGGTCTCATCGGCCCGAACGGTGCGGGCAAAACCACTTTGTTCAATACTATCGCTGGCTTCTATTTCGTGGATTCCGGGGCCATTTACCTGGATGGCCGACCCATTGACAACCTCCACCCTCAACAAATGGTGCGCAACGGCATCGCCAGAACTTTCCAGAATATTCGTCTGTTCGGCAACCTGAGCGCCCTGGAAAACGTGATGCTGGGCGCCCACGTACCACCCCACGGGCGGAAGCAGGGATGGTTTGATCACAACGAGCGATCGACCGCGGAGCAGGCCTTCGAGCTGCTGAACCTGTTGGGGCTGGCTGAATATGCCCGGCAACCCGCCAGCTCATTATCCTACGGCGACCAACGGCGCCTGGAAATAGCTCGCGCACTGGCCAGCCAGCCAAAAATCCTGTTGCTTGACGAGCCCGCCGCAGGCATGAACGCCACGGAAGCCAGCGCATTGGGAAACGTCTTGCGCCAACTATGCCAGCACCTCGGAAAAACCATACTCCTTGTGGAGCACGACATGGAGCTGGTGATGGGGCTTTGCGACCGCATCACGGTATTGAACTACGGCAAACGAATTGCCAGCGGCACGTCGGCGCAGGTCCAGGACAATCCCGACGTGATCACCGCCTATCTGGGAACCAGCAAACACGACAAGCAGGAGGCGACCCGCAATGCGAGCAGCACAGTGGCTTAATGGCCGCGGCACACCAACGTCCACCGGCCGCATCCGGCCAACCAACCATGACGCCATGCTCCACGCATCCGTTTCATCCGCAACGGATGCGCCATCCAAAAGCGGCGAGTCTTCACAGGGAAAGGAACTGCTCGGCATTCATCACTTGACCACGCAATATGGAAATATCCAGGCCATAAAAGGTATTTCCATATATGTCGACAAAGGAGAAATAGTCGCATTGATCGGGGCCAATGGCGCCGGTAAAAGCACCACTCTTTTAAGCGTTTCAGGCGTTCTGGCTCCTGCAAGCGGAACCATCCGCTTCAACGGACAAAGCATATCAGGCCTGCCCTCCCATCAGATCGTGCGCCAGGGAATTGCCCAAGTGGTTGAAGGACGAGCCATTCTCGCCGGGCTGACAGTGCTGGAAAACCTTATGCTGGGTGCTTACGTCCGAAGCGACCGCAACGTCATCGAAGAAGACATGGATCGCATGTTCGATAGATTCCCGCGACTACGCGAGCGTTCAGGACAGATTGCTGGCACGCTGTCGGGTGGCGAGCAGCAAATGCTCGCCATCGCGCGCGCCCTCATGAGCCGCCCAAAAATGCTGCTGCTGGACGAACCCAGCATGGGCCTAGCGCCTCTTATTGTCGAAGAAATTTTCAACCTGCTTCGCGAACTGAATGAGCAGGGTTTGACCATACTGCTCGTCGAACAAAATGCCGCCCAGGCTCTGGAAATTGCCGATCGTGCTTATGTGCTGGCTAGCGGCACCATTGTGCGTAGCGGCTCTTCGTCCAGTCTCCTGGCCGACGAACATCTACGCGAAGCTTACCTGGGCGCCGCGCGATAGCGCACGCACCCGAAAACGCTCGTATTAGGCGAAAAGCAATGTCTGAATCCAAACTGAGCCGTGCCGAGATCGACGCGACGCGCGGCACCCGAAACACCCCGTGCGTCGGGGCATGCAATACGTTTTACGCTGAACAATGCTATGCATGCGGTCGAACCATACAAGAAAAAACGATGTGGGTGAAATTGTCCCCGGACGAGAAAGACCAGATTTGGGAACGGATCATCCGCCGGGGCTGGCAACCACGAGTAGGCATCCACAACCCGAAGGCCTGACCCTTCGTCCGGCCAGTGGATCGAGCCTTTCGCGCCGGCGACTATACTAAGTCCTGGCTAAACGCCAAGGGCTAGGGACTGACGGTCTTTCCGAAGCATCGCGGCAAACCATACTGCCATCCAGGCAGCCTTGCCTTGTCAAAGCCAAGCACCACCACAGCCCGCCACCGACAATGCGCCGGGACCCGGCAAATAATGGACATTGCTTACTTCACCGCCCATGAACCTACAACAGCTTCGAATTATCAAGGCCATTGCCAAAACCGGCTCCATACAAGGGGCGGCGGAAGCGCTGCACGTAACGCAGCCGGCAATCAGCCATCAGCTTAAAAGCCTCGAAGAAGAACTGGGAGAAAGCGTGCTTATTCGCAGTCGGCCCGATATTGTGCTGCTGCCGGCAGGGCGGGAGGTGCTGGCGGTGGCCGAACGGGTCACTGCGGAAATCGAAGACTTACGCCAGCGCTTTTCCCCCAAAGCACCCGATGAAATTACCGGCACCCTGCGCGTCGCCGCCAGCACATTGGGTATCGTGTATTTGTACGGCGACCTGCTGCAGACATTTATGGAGCGATACCCCAAGGTGTCTCTGGTGGTCACCGCCACCGAAACGGGCGTAGAAGGCGCACGTCAATTAGTCTCGGGCCTGGTCGACGTGGCTTTTGTGCCAGCCGCCGACAATATGGAGGATCTGGGGTTCACTGTTCTGGGCCGAACCAAGCATGTGGCGATTGTTTCAAGCACTCATGCGCTTAGTGGGCGAACAACCGTTTCCGCTGCGGAACTGCGCCGTTACCCCTTTATACGCTACCGCCCCAACGCCGGCAGCCGCACGACCAGCGACAAACTATTCCTGTCCAGCGGCGACTATCCACCCATTCTCATGGAGTCGAACGATACCGAGTTCATCAAGCGTGTGGTGGCCATGGGAGTCGGAACCGCCATCGTGCCTGAATTTACTGTTACCCAGCGAGACAGGGAACAGCGGGGTTTGGCGACACTGCAAGTGCAGCACATCTCGATCGCCCAGGGATATGGGTTGGTGTTTCGGCAGGACATCAGAATGCATACGGTGCACCTGTTTCGCGAACTTTGTATTGAATGCAGCGACCTTACAATGAAACGGTTTTGATTATCCGGCAGCCTGCATGACAACTACGGTAAGGCGCGCCACGCAAACCAGGCGATCCCGCTCGTCACGCAACTTTATTTCCCACACATGCGTCGTCCTGCCCAAGTGCAATGGCCGGGCTTCACCTGTTACCCAGCCGCTATCGACACCACGCAGATGATTCGCGTTGATGTCCAGCCCCACAATCTGTGTACCGCAAGGTACGGCCAATGCCGCGCCGCATGAGCCCAGGGCTTCTGCCAATACGACGGATACGCCGCCCTGCAATACACCCATGGGCTGAACGGTTCTGTGGTCTACCGCAATACGTCCACGGATAAAATCGTCCCCCACCTCGAGAAACTCGATTCCCAAGTATTCGACAACGGTATTCCTATGCATTTCGGAAAGAATGTCAACACTTGCTGGCTGCTTCCATATACTGGTCATCTTTTTAATCTCTTGTAAAGTAAGCGTGATCCGCATCAATAAACATTAGTCAGATCGTCAAAAATCTGGGGATTGATCAGCATTGACCGATCAACGTCACTCATGCGGGTGCGGCCGCAAAATGCCATGGTGACGCTCAGCTCTTTGGCAATAATGTCGAGCGCACGATGAACACCCGCCTCGCCGCCAGCCCCCAGGCCATACAGGAAGGCCCTGCCAATGAACGTGCACTTGGCCCCCAAAGCCAGCGCGCGCAATACATCCCGCCCTGAACGCAGGCCGCCATCGAGCCATACGTCAACGTCGGAGCCAACGGCCTTGACAATATGTGGCAGTACCGCGATGGATGATGGGGCTCCATCAAGCTGCCTGCCGCCATGGTTAGAAACAATGATCGCATCGGCGCCACACTCAAC